>JAHLFQ010000080.1 GCA_018883705.1 Candidatus Cellulosilyticum pullistercoris | reverse complement strand
CATCACATACCTTATCAATGAGTACGGATGCACAAGCATCTAAAATAACAGCTTCTAGCATATCTACTTTTTGCTTTAAACTAATTTGCTTATCCACTTCCATACCAAGTGTGGCCGCCATTAATACGCATCTTTTACTATTTGCCAAAAGCTTTTCTAAATCCTTACTTTGGATGCTGCAATGGGTCCCTTCTAATATGACTCTTTCTTTCTCTAAAGTAATATCTACTACTTGATAAATGACACGTGGGGAAGCAATTTGATTTAAATACTTAAATCCTTCCTCTACTTTATGGTGCATAGACAACTCTGCCATTTCCATTTGGTCTACCATTTTGGCTTTACTGGGCATCCCGATATATCTTAGTGCTTCATTAATCATTACTTGTGTAATCACCTGTAACCTCTACTTTCATTTTGTTCTTTGCAACTTTATGAGTTATGTACTTCTTATCTATTAATCGATATGTTCTCACTTACTAACGAGATCATTTCTATGCTCTTTTAACTTTAAGTGCATATAAAATACCACGTAAGTTTTCTACAATTCTCTTTGCAACCTCTGGTTTATTCATTGTATAGATATGAATGCCATCTACACCATTTGCTAATAAGTCTATAATTTGTTTGGTTGCATAAGCAATACCTGCTTCTTTCATAGCCATACTATTGTGACCATATGCTTTCACAAATTGCTGAATTTCTTTAGGAATACTTGCTCCACACATAGATACCATACGTTCTAATTGGCTAGCTGCTGTAATTGGCATGATACCTGCAATAACAGGCACATCTATTCCTACGCCTCTTACTTTATCCATAAAGTTATAAAACACTTCATTATCAAAGAAAAGCTGTGTAATAAGCGCATCTGCCCCTGCGTCTACTTTTTGTTTAAGATATCTTAAATCTTCCGCCATACTATAAGCTTCTGTATGTTTTTCTGGATAGCAAGCTGCAAAGACTCTAAAATCATAGTTGGCTTTGATATAAGAAACAAGCTCATTAGCATGTTTAAAGTCACCTACCTTAGCAGTATCTGTAACATCTCCACGCATGGCTAAAATATTTTCTACGCCCTTTTCTTTTAATTCCTTTAAAATCTCATCCATTTCTTCTTTAGTACTACTAATACAAGTTAAATGTGCTAGTGCAGGCACATTATATTTGGTTTGAATATCAGAAGCAATGACAGCTGTATTTTCTCTGCTACTTCCACCTGCTCCATAAGTAACACTAATTAAGTCTGGTGATAAACTAGCTAGGGCATCTACTGTATCATATACTGTTTTTAGATTACCTTCTCCTTTAGGTGGAAAAATTTCAAATGAAAAAGTTGGTTTTTCTAAACTAAAAAAATCTTTTGACATCGTTTTAATCTCCCTTTAATATACTATTTTCTAATCTATTATAAGTTTATTGATTACTATATGATCTATTTTCGTTTTCCTATGCCTTACTTTTATTAATGACTGATACAAATGGATTATCTTTAATATAAAAACGCCATAACATGTCTTGATATTCTTCAGCGTAAGGAATATTAATCCGCTTAGCTTCGACTATTTGACTTTGCTGCTGCCTTTGTCCTTCCCCTATCCAAAGTGCACCCTTATTCGTCACTAAATGGTCATTTAAAGATTTATCAATCTTAAGTGCCTTACAAAGCTTGCCTGGTCCATTAGTTAGATCTACTAATTTCTTAGACCGAATACTTCTATTTTGTTTGGCATAGTTTATTGCCTCATCATCCATAGGTTCTACTGCACGAATCAGCACGCAGTGTGGTACATCTATTTGATTAGCCGAAATATTAAGACAATAATACATACCATAAATCAGATAAATATAAGTTGTCCCTCCTATTTCAAATAAAGGTGCTGTACGTTTCGTCTTCTTATTTCCATAGACATGTGCTCCTTTATCCTCAGCTCCCATATAAGCTTCAGTCTCTACTATTTTAAAATAGTAGGACTTTCCAGCTTCTTCACGAACGATTACTTGTCCTAATAAGTCTTTGGCTAAAGTAATACCATCTTTCATATAAAATGACTGACTTAATGCTTTCATACCCGAGCTCCTTTTATTTATACTTAGAAGGATCTCCAAACCTTCTCTTAATTTGATCTAAATGTAGTTCTTGTAAAAGCGCATTAATCTCTGCTCCTATTAAAAGCAAGGTACTACTACCGTATAGCCATATTAGTAAGATAAATACACTTCCTATACTACCATAAAGTTGATTATATTTACTATAATTATCTACGTAAATTGAAAATACTAAAGAAAATACATACCAGCCTACAGATGCAAAGATAACACCTGGCCATACATTGGTATATTTAATATATTTTCTTGGAATAAATCGATACATAATAAAAATAACGACCACCAGTGCTATAAATGGCATCGTAAGTCTAGCCATATTCCAGATGGGCATAAAAATCCCCTTATTCATATCTAAAATACTAAAAAGATAATCCCCTACTCGATTACCAAAAATAAGTCCTACCATTAGAAAAATAAGTAATAGTGCAAGTAAAATGGTGTAACCAATCGCTGCTAGTCTAGAAAAAACAAAGGGTCTCACATAAGTTGAATGATAGGCACTATGAATTCCTTTAATCAGTGCATTGACTGCTGTTCCTGCTGTCCACAAAGTAATAAATCCACCTACAGACAGTAAGGTGGTACTTCTATACATGATAAACTGATTAACCGTTGACTCTACTTGAGGTACGAGTGCATTAGGTATTACCTTAGCGACATACTCCATAAAAATGCCTGTTGGCAATTTGGTATAAGTTAATATACTGATGACAAAAATAAGAAATGGGAAAAATGCCAAAACCCAATAATAAGATATATAAGCACTAGTAGCTGAAAGATTATGTGCCGTATAGCGTTTAATCATCTTCTTAATAAACCATTGTACCTTTTCAAAGGATTCCATAACTCCCTCCACATCTATACTCAATTTCCATTACTCATTATATATATTATTCATTTTGCTCTTTTATCTGTGTTTTATATTCATAAATTCATTTTTTATAGTTAACTATGTTCTTTATAGTTTAACTATGCCCTTTATAGTTTAACTATGCTTTTTATAGTTTAACTATGCTCTTGTAGCTTAAAAGTAACCTTATCTATAAAAAAGGATAATCCGGTGTAGAATATTTCTACCTAGATTATCCTTTATATTTCTTTATCTTTATTTCTTCTCTTCTTTTTTCTTAGCTTTTTTTGAGAAAAATCCTTTTTTCTTTGTTTCTGGTAATTTACCTGATAATACGTTAACAATTAAAATACCTGCAAGTTCCACCTTGATTTGTTTCTTAGTTGGAATACTATCATATACTCTTTGGTCACACATAAGAGTTTGAATTTGTGGTCCAATTTTAGCAATAACAACTGGCATCTTACGTTTTTTGTACATCCAAGGTAATTCGTCTTTCATTTGTTTTGGTAACTTAAGATTTGTAATATTATCTTTCTTCTTATCAATAACAAATATAGTAGCTGATTGTTTATTATCGTTAATTAATTGTTGTTGCTGATCATATTTGGTTTGTAATTTCTTTCCCCAAAAGTAAAGGCCTACTAATACTGCTGCTAAAACGGCAATGACAATCCAAAATATTGTCCAAAAACCCATTTCTCGTACCTCCTAAAATATGTTGATAAATAGATTTAAAGCTTGTTTAAGTATATCATATGCTATTCTAGAACACAATGAGGGTTCATTATTTTTAACGTATTATCTCCTAATTAAAAACATATACTATGGCCAAGCATTTTTACCTTTATATGCCAATATGGATATCTCCTTCAAACTTTCTAATGACTACACGTACATAAGTTTCATCTATGTATTTAATCAGATTACCACAGGTAATTTTGACTCCTGGATAGATTGTATCTGAACACTTAATCATACCATCTTCTACATTATTAAGAATTTCTCCAACCTTTTCAAGTCTATGCTTTACCTCTTCATATTCTTCTAAAACAGGTTGTCGTGTCAAATTAAGCTTTTGTAGCATCGTTTTTTGCTGTGAAGTTAAACCTCCACTTTTCATTTTGTTCATTAAAAATAGAATACCTTGGTCAATTTTATTAAGACTTTCTCTTTTTACTTTTAGTTCTTCAATTAATCCTCTGTGTTCTACATAAATATTGGGTGATACGCCTATCTGTATAGCTGTAGTAGTTCCCATAGGCGAACCAATACTCTTAGCTAAAACTAAATTTGTAGCAGCTACCTTACCTCCTACAATCGTTCCTTTACCTACTTCAGTACGAATACTATCACCTGCTGTGACTGTAGAATGTAAAATAGCTTCTGTAACAACACTCCCACCTGCTTCTACACAGGCATTCTGAATAAACTTAGCAACAACATTTCCTCTAGCAACTAACTTACTTTTCTCTGTTCCTTGAATTCCATAATCCAAGAAAATATCTTCTCCTGCAATAATAACTGCATCCTCTACAGGCCCTCTAACTTCTACAGAACCACCTGCCTTAATGGAAAATCCGCTATGAATGCTTCCATGAACAACTACACTTCCAATAAAGTCTACGTTGCCTATACTACTATCAAGGTCACCATAGATGTTATAGACGGAGTTAATATAAATATTATAATCATCATATTCTAACTTCCCATCTATATCAGCAACTAAAGTGACCCCATCTTCTAGAATCTTTGTATTTCTTCCTTTAGGCATTCTAGCTTCTTTACCTTTTTTGGCTCTTATTACCTTCCCTTGTACATTAAATCCCTCTTCTCCAGGTGTTCCTAAGATTTTAGTAGCTAAGTGGTCTCCTGCTTTTACATTTTTTACAGCACTTAAATCTTTTAAATCAACTGTTCCATCTTCATTAACTTTAGGTTTAAGCTGTTTAAGAGCCTCTACATCAAATGCAAATTGAATTTTGCCATTTTCCCCATTAACAGGTGCCTTCCCTTTAGCAATAATATATTTATAGCCATAGGTATGATTTTTAAAGACTTCTTCCAGATAGACTTCCTCAATTCCTTTAACAATGCCCTTATCCTTTATTGCTGCTTTAATCTCATCAAACGTCAGCTTTTTCCCTCCGTTTTCTGGTTCAGTAAAAGAAATAACACCTAACATCTTATCTTGAGATACTTCTACATGAATTCCTTCTTTTATCGCACCTTTCCTGTCCACCCATATCATTCCTTTCCTATTTATATCTATTTTTAACTGCTTATTTCCATCATTAATGCTCTAACACGATCTTCAACTAACCTTGGAAGATTAGCTAATTCTTCTTTAGATAAATCCTTTGTTATGATTGGTTCCCCTATATTAACAGTTACTTTTGTTCTTTGAATACGTTTTTTCTCTTCAAATACCTTATAGGTATTGCTAAGTGCAATCGGTATAACAGGTACTTGGGTCTTAGTGGCTAATTTAAAACCTCCCTCTTTAAATGGTTTTAAATCATTGCTCATATTTCTTGTTCCTTCTGGAAAAAGTACGATAGATTGTCCATTTTTAATTTCTTTAATGCCGTCCATAATACTTTTTAGTGCTTGTCTCATATCTTCTCTGTCTACATAAATACAACCTAATGCATCAAACCATTTATTGACAAAGGGCATAGAAGCAACTTCTTTTTTTCCTATAAATATAGCTGGTTCTTCAAGGAGCGTTACTAAAATAACAATATCGAAGACACTTTTATGCGTCGCTACATAAAGTACAGGACCTTCTTTAGGTAGATTTTCTTTTCCTAAAACTTCTAAGGTCATACCTGTTGACTTTACTAGATTCCTAGCAAATTTCTGACCCATTTCAAAAACCTGTCTTCTACTTTCTTTTTCTCCATACCTCGTATTTCCAAAGCTATACTCTTTTCTTTTACGGCCTTCCATGATTTCAGCTACTACAAAATCTTTTATAACTCTTGTCGTTTCAAACATAGTTATCTCCTAGTCTTTCTTGTAATTTTCAAGCATTTTTACTTTTAAGGCATAAAGCTCATCTGATAAAACAACTCTCATAATTTGTGGGTTCACGAGTCTTTTATACTCTTCCCATAACGTATCAAGCTCTTTTCTAGAATATGCCATAATCTCCATTGTTTTTGGCATTTCATAAACTAACTCTCCTGATTTAAAAACAGGTACTAAAAGCTCTCGTATGGTATAGCTATTTGCTTTTAATTTAAGCTTTTTCCATCTTGCCTTTTCTGCATAAAGGATAAGTTCTTTGGACTTATCAAAGATTTCATGTTCTAATGCAATAATATCTGCTATCATTTTTCCTGTCTGCTTATCATAAACACGAACAACTTTCTTCACACCTGGATTCGTTACTTTTTCTGGGTTATCTGAAATTTTAATTTTTGGAATCTCATGACCTTCTTTATCAATCTCTGCTGCAAGTTTATAAATACCGCCAAAAGATGGACAATCAGATGAAGTAATTAAATTAGTTCCTACTCCCCATAAAGTAATTTTTGCGCCTTGTCTTTTAAGATCGGCAATAAGCATTTCATCAAGGTCACAAGAAGCACTAATAATAGCCTTTTCATGACCTGCTGCATCTAGCATCTGTCTTGCTTTCTTAGAAAGATAAGCAAGGTCACCACTATCTAGGCGAATACCATAGGATTCCATAGAAATGCCTGCTGCTTTCATTTCATCAAATACTTTAATCGCATTAGGTACACCTGATTCTAAGGTATCATAGGTATCAACTAGTAAGATACATTTATCTGGGAAAAGTTTAGCATAAGCTCTAAAGGCATCAATCTCCTCATCAAAACTCATTACCCAGCTATGAGCATGTGTCCCTGAAACAGGTACATCAAACATTTGTCCCGTAAGTACATTTGAAGTACCGACGCACCCTCCAATAATAGCTGCTCTTGCACCATAAATCCCTGCATCTGGCCCTTGTGCACGTCTTAGACCAAACTCAAGAACTGGGTCTCCTTCTGCTGCTCTTACAACTCTCGCTGCTTTCGTCGCTATAAGACTTTGATGATTAATGATATTAAGTAAGGCTGTTTCTACAAACTGTGCCTCAAAAATAGGCGCCTTAACACGCATTAAAACTTCCATTGGAAAAACAACTGTCCCCTCTGGAATGGCATAAATATCTCCTGTGAATTTAAAAGTTCTAAGATACTCTAAAAAATCTTTTTGAAATAAATTTAAACTCTCTAAGTAAGCAATATCCGCATCATTAAATGCTAGATTTTGAATGTATTCTATAGCCTGTGATAATCCTGCACAAATAGCATAGCCATTCTTGGAAGGATTCTTTCTATAAAAAAGATCAAATACTACTTCATGGTTATTTGTATCATTAGTATAATATCCTTGCATCATTGTAAGTTGATATAAATCTGTCAATAAGGTTAAATTTCTTTTTTGTTCCATTTTTCCCAATCTCCTATCTTCATCTTTAGTATAGGGTCTGTACTATAGCACTATTATACAACACAATATAATCATTTTGTTCATTTATACCTTTTAATTTCTATATTTTATAGTCTCCTGTCAAATATCGCTTTTCTGATCTTAAAATAGTTTATGCAGAACTATGAATTATTAGTAATGATTTGAGACATGCCATTTTCTTTACGCATTTCCCTTTACAAAACCAATTTTTGATTTTATAATATTACTATTAATTTGATAACATAAAACACTGTGAAAAGGAAAAGTACTTCTTTTGATGCGTCAAAGCGAGTGGGGATGGTGCAAGCCCATACGATAGAAATAAGGAAAAATCGCCTTGGAGTGGCAGACCGAAACATGGTTTAACCATAAAGTAGACTCTGACGGTTTCCTACCGTTACCGTAAGGAAAGGTATAACGAGTGGCTTTATTAATAAAGCAAATCAGGTGGTACCGCGGAAGAATTCGTTAATAACGCTCTTTCGTCCTGTTTATGGATGAAGGGGCTTTTTTGTTGCCACAAATCCATAATTTAGTAACTCAATCCATTAAAATATTTTTAGGAGGTTTCGTATGTACAAAAAAGTAGATACCACCCTTAACTTTGTGGACAGAGAACTTGAAGTCCTTAAGTTTTGGAAAGACAACAATGTATTTGAAGAATCAATTAAATCAAGAGAAGGCGGTCCAGTATTCACATTCTATGATGGCCCTCCAACAGCTAATGGTAAACCACACATTGGTCATATCTTAACACGTACAATGAAAGATATTATGCCACGTTATAAAACAATGAAAGGTTATAAAGTACTTCGTAAAGCTGGTTGGGATACTCATGGTCTTCCAGTAGAACTTGAAGTAGAAAAACTTCTTGGTATTAGTGGTAAACCACAAATCGAAGAATATGGTATTGAACCTTTCATTGAAAAATGTAAAGAAAGTGTTTGGAAATACCAAAGCGAATGGGAAAAGATGTCTGACCGTGTAGGTTACTGGGTAGACATGGAAAACCCATATGT
>JAHLFQ010000079.1 GCA_018883705.1 Candidatus Cellulosilyticum pullistercoris | reverse complement strand
GAGAAGTAGCAAGGATTCATATTAATATGCGTGCAAAGCGTTTCAAGAGTCAGAGGTTCACCTAATTGCTGATGAATGTAGGTAAGAGCCTTTTTTATATGCTCATTTGTATGAGATTCAATACGGTAGTCAATGCAGAAACAGTATGATTCTATAATTTGTTTACCAAGTCTTTCAATCTCACTTGTCTGGTAACAAGCATTGATGACCTCCATATTTTTTAAACAACACTTATGTAAAGAAACCTTTTCCTTTATAAGAATGTAGTTATAGATACTTTGATTAAGTGTACTAAGATAAATTTTACAATGATTAATACAAGTATCTTTAATATAAGTATTGTATTGTTGAATAAATAAGGTGATCGCTTGATTTGTTTGTCCGTTATAAATAAGGGCGCAAAGGTCAAGGTGATTTAATAAGTATTCCATTATAGCCTCCAAATATTTTAAAAAAACAAATAAAGAAATTGAAACTTTTTCTCAGTATAGCATGATATACTATGGAAAGTAAATGAAAATAGTTATCAATAAGCGGAGGAAAAAATGAAAAAATTTTTAAAAACAATAAGCGTAGCTTTATTAAGTATAGCAGTAGTAGGATGTGGAAGTAGCTCAACTAAAGTAGAAACATCAAAGGAAAATGTACAAGTAAATGAGATAGAAAACGAAGCAACTCAAGGTGAAGATGCAACATCTCAGGCAAGTAAGACAGTAGAAAATAAAGAACGTGTCATTGTTGGCTCTGTTGCTCTAGTGAACATTTTAGATGCTTTAGGTGTTGAAATGGTAGGTGTACCATCTACAAGTTATACCTTACCAGAGAGCGTAGCAGAAGCTACTTCTATAGGGAATCCAATGTCACCTGATATGGAGGTTATGCTTTCATTAGAACCAACAGTTATTGTTGCGCTAGAGTCATTAGGAGAAGAGTATAAAACAAACTTTAGCAATGAAAATATCGAGACACTTCTTGTAAGTTTATCAAGCTATGACGACTTAAAAGAAACGATTACAGTATTAGGTAAACGTTTTGGTAAGGAAGCGGAAGCAGCTAAACTTATTGAAGGATTTACGAGTAGAGAAGCAAGTGTTTTAGAGAAGATTGCAGGAAAAGAAAATCCAGAAGTAATGATTTTATTTGGTGCACCAGGAAACTTTATGATAGCAACTACAAAATCTTATGTAGGTGATTTAGTAAGTAGAGTAGGTGGTATCAATATCATTGAAGATACAAGTAGCTCATTTATTCCGGTTAATATGGAATTCTTAGCAGATAAAAATCCAGATATTATTTTAACGATGTCACATGCAAATCCTGAGACTATGAAAGCGGTATTTGAAGAGGAATTTGCAACGAACCAAGTATGGCAACACTTTGATGCAGTAAAAGAAGGTCATGTGATTAATTTAGATAGCGACTACTTTGGTATGAGTGCAAATTTATTAGCATTAGATGCTATGGAGATGCTCGTAGATATTTTATATGAGTAGAAAATAGGGAGGCAGTGCGGTGAAAAAAATAAGTGCATTTAGCATAGTTGGGATTGCACTCATTTTAGCAATCATACTGGCTATTAGTGTAGGAAGTATTAATTTACCTATAAAAGATATTGTAATGGGCCTAATAAGAGGAGAAGGCGGCCAAATTGGAATTATTCGAGATATTAGATTGCCAAGGATAGTTATTGCGTTAATTGTTGGAGCAAACCTATCTGTAGCAGGGGTATTACTTCAAGCAGTGATGCGTAATCCTTTAGCAGATCCGGGTATAACAGGTATCTCATCTGGAGCTAGTGTAGTAGCACTTATTGTCATGCTTTATAGACCAGATGCTATTCATACACTTCCCTTATTTGGATTTATAGGAGGGTTTTTAGCATGTATCTTGATATATGGACTTGCATGGAAGAATGGTATAAGTGCTATGCGTATTGTACTAGCGGGTGTAGCAGTCAATGCAGTACTAGGAGGCTTTTCAGGGATGCTTTCCATTTTAAATAGTGAAAGGCTTTCAGGTGTTTTAACATGGCTTAATGGAAATATCGGGAATAAAAGCTGGCAAGATGTAAGCGTTCTAGGCATTTATACACTCATCGGTCTTGTGGCAAGTTACTTACTATTTAAAAACTGTAATCTACTAGCTTTAGGAGATAAGGCAGCAAAAAGTTTAGGATTAAATGTAAATATACAACGATTGGTCATCTCGGCAGTAGGTGTCTTTCTAGCAGGAACAGCTACTTCCATAGTAGGTGTCATTGGTTTTATGGGGCTAGCTATTCCACATATCTCTAGGCTGATTGTAGGAAGTGACCATAAAATTTTAATTCCTTTTTCGGCATTAATGGGGGCGGTCGTATTACTTTTAGCAGATACGTTAGGACGTACTATTATGAACCCTTATGAAATACCAGTAGGTATTGTGATGGCTATATTAGGAGGGCCTTTCTTCCTTTACTTATTAAGAAAAGGAGATGAGCACTATGGAAGCTAGAAATTTATATTTTTCCTATGATGAGCAGCCTTTTATAGAAGGGCTTGAAATAAAACTTCAAGAAGGAAAAATTACGACTATTCTTGGGCCTAATGGCTCAGGAAAGTCTACTTTACTGAATTTATTTGCCAATCAATACACACCACAAAGTGGTAGCATTTATTTAGGGCAAAGAGATATTAGAGAAATGAAAGGAAAGGAAATTGCTCAGAAATTAGCTGTAGTTTATCAGCAAAACTTAGCACCTTCAGATTTAACTGTAGAGAAGTTAGTAGGCTATGGGCGTATGCCTCACAAGAAGCTTTGGCAAAGTATAGAAGAATCAGATGAAGAGATAATTGACTGGGCATTGACCGTTACGAATCTGACAGAGCTTAGACATAAAAAACTGATATCACTTTCAGGTGGAGAAAGGCAACGTGCATGGATTGCTATGGCGCTTGCACAAAAAACAAAGATTTTATTTTTAGATGAACCAACAACTTATTTAGATATTTACTATCAGCTAGAAATCCTAGAGCTTGTCAAA
>JAHLFQ010000078.1 GCA_018883705.1 Candidatus Cellulosilyticum pullistercoris | reverse complement strand
ATATAAATAATCGAGTAAAGGTAACTTTAGGTAGTAGAGAGGTTTTAGGTTTTAATGGTTATCAAGGGACAGGCTTTTTAGTTGAAGGAACAGCAAGATTTATTAACTCAGGTTTAGAATTTGAGATGATGCGAGAAAAATTTCCATTTGCTAATAGAGTGTTAGAGATCACAGCTATATCAGCAAAACAACTTCTTTAATCTTTATGGATTTTAATAGACTATGTCACAAATATGAGTGGTATAGTCTATTATTATTTTAGTCGTAGATTGTCATGCGAAGAGTTAAAGTAGTAATGAATGAGTATAGAATGATATTCTATAGCTGCTTTAAGCAATAGTTTTTAAAGAAAATATGACACAGCAGGAAGTCGATGAGATTTTTAATAAATACAATTGACGTCAAGGAGAGAGCATAATTAGCAACCTGTCTATAAGTATTTAATCATACTTAAGATTGCTGAAAATGCTCTTTTTTTATGTACTCATTTGTCAAAGCTTCTAATAGTTATGATAGGGTGTTTTTAATTCAAGAGATTTTCTTATATTACATTATTTTTATGTATTGCAAATAATACCCAATAAATGTATAATTTAATAAATTATAAAAATAAATAATATTTAAAATAATAATATAGCTAATAGATTCTAATTATGTATAAATGAGGAAAGGATTATGAAAAAAGTACAAAGAAAACGAATAAAGGATTTGTTATTTGAAACGAAAATGATTACACATAAGCAGTTAGAAGAGGTAATGAACGAGCAGAAATATACAGGTAGAAAAGCAGAGGAAATACTAGTTGAAAAAGGTATCATGACAGAGGAAGAGATTTTAAGGATACTTGGATTGCAGCTAGGAATTCCGTATATGAACCTTGAACAACATAATATGGATTATAATATAGTATCCATGGTACCTGAAAGTTTAGCAAGACGCTATACTGTGATTGCTGTTGGAGTAGAGGATGAGAAGTTAAAAGTTGCAATGAAAGATCCTCTAAATATGTTTGCCCTTGATGATTTAAACCTTAGCACCAAAAGAGAGATTATACCGATTTTAGCTTCAGAAAAAGGTATATTAAATGTGATTAATCAAACGTATACTTCTGCACAAACCAAAAAAATTGTGAATCAAGTGGAACGACAAATAAGAGAAGAGAAGCATAAGCAAAGTATAGAGGAAGAAGAAAATGATGATGCACCGATGGTACAACTGGTTAATAATATTTTGGAGCGTTGTATATTAAAGGGTGCTTCGGATATACATATTGAACCATTTGAATTTGATGTGCGAATACGTTATAGGGTAGATGGACAATTATATGAATTAGCACGTATTAAAAAAGAAACACTTAATAAGATGACAACACGTATCAAAATATTATCAGGTTTAGATATTACAGAACGTCGATTGCCACAAGATGGACGTATGTCTAAGGTTGTTAATGGGCAGCAAGTAGATTTACGTGTAAGTATTCTACCTACTATATATGGCGAAAAAACAGTTATTCGATTTATTTATAGAATAGATAAGGAGTTAGCGTTAGAAGACCTTGGATTTCACCCTAGTGATTACCAGAAGGTGGACAACCTATTAAAAAATCCACATGGCATTATTTTACTAACGGGTCCTACAGGAAGCGGTAAGTCCACTACTTTATCAGTGGTACTTAAAATGTTGAATAAGGACAATATTAATATTATTACAGTAGAGGATCCAGTAGAACACATGATTGAAGGTATTAATCAGGTAGCAACTAACTCAAAAATAGGATTTGATTTTGCTTGCGCGTTAAGAGCTATTCTTAGACAAGATCCAGATATTATTATGCTTGGTGAAATTCGAGATAGTGAAACAAGTGCCATTGCTATACGTGCTGCTATAACAGGACATTTAGTTTTAAGTACATTACATACAAATGATGCAGCAAGCTCTATACCTCGTCTTATTGATATGGGGACAGAGGCTTATATGGTTGGAGCGGCAGTTAAAGGTGTTATTTCACAGCGGTTAGTGAGGAAGTTATGTCTTAAATGTCGCATAAAGCATGAAGTAACAACTAGTGAATCAAAACTTTATAATATTCCAGAAGGAACACAGGTTTATGAGGCAAGAGGATGTACAGCCTGTAACCAAACGGGTTATAAAGGTCGATTAGCGGTACATGAAGTGTTAACTATAGATTCCTATCTAGAAGCTTTGATTTCTTCAGGAAAGACAAGCAAGGAAGAAATTAAAGCTGAAGCTATCAATAGGGGAATGAGAACATTATGGGATAATGCACTTTATAATGTTTTACAAGGAAAAACAACCATTGAGGAAATGCTTAAAATTGCTTATGAGCAGTAAACAGGATAGGGATGAGTTTAAAAAAATCATAGGAAAATAAAGAAGAGGTGAGGGAATGGAGTCCTATTTATATACAGCACGAGATTTATTAACTCAGAAAAAAGTAAAGGGTGAGCTTCAGGGAGAAAGTGAGGAAAGCGTACGTAAAATTTTAATAGGTAAAAATCTATATCCTGAATCTATCAAGCATAAAAATATGCTAAATCGTGATATGACATTATTTAAACCACGGATTAAATTAAGTGACATGAGCTTCTTTTTTAAACAGTTTGCTGCAATGCTACAAGCAGGGATTAGTATTACAAAAGCGCTTGAAATATGTGGTAAACAAACACCTAATAAAACTTTATCAAAGCATATTGAACATATTCATATAGCAATTAATGAAGGGAAAACTTTTTCACAGGCTGCAGAGGAAGAAAAAATTTTCTCAGATATGATAGTGAATTTAATTGCTTCTGGTGAAGCATCTGGTAACTTGGATGAAGTTATGAGGCGTGCAGTTGAATATTTAGATGATCAACTAACTCTTCGTAAAAAGGTAAAAAAAGCGTTAGCCTATCCCACCCTTGTATTGGTAATTGTAGTTATTGTTGTTGTTATTTTGATGATTAAAGTTGTACCTGCTTATATTGGGTTGTTAAATGTCACAGGGACTGAAATTCCTTTACCTACTCAAATAGTTATTGCAGTGAGTGATTTTTTTGTATATCAATGGGGGATTTTATTAAGTTTTATAGTAGGTGGAGCAGTAGTTGTTTTAAATATGAGAAAAATACCTATTATTAAAAGAAAATTAGATTACTTAAGTTTAAAGATACCAATTTTCGGAAATATTAGTAAAAAGAGTTTGACAGCAAATTTTTCAAGTACTATGTCTATGCTAGTGAAATCTGGTATTTCTATGTTACATTCAATGGAAATTACAAAAAAGGTGCTGGGAAATGCTATAGCAGAAGAAGAAATCAATCAATCAATAGAGGCATTAAGGCAAGGCAATAGTTTATTAGAAGCTATGAGTAACAGTACCATTTTTCCACCTCTTTTATTAAGTATGGTAAGTATAGGAGAAGAAAGCGGAACATTAGATGAAATGCTAGTTAAGATGGGTGCTTTTTTTAAAGAAGAGGTTGAGGTGACAGTAGATCACTTAACCATGCTGATTGAACCTATTTTACTTATGATAATAGCAGGCATTATTGGAGGAATTATGGCAGCCATTATGTTACCTACTTTGTCAGCAGCAATAGCAATCATTTAGTACAAGTCGATTAGAATTTACAATATATGAAGATTAAGGGAGTGAATAAAGTGAATCATAAAGAAGGAAACCAAAAGGGTTTTACTATGATAGAACTTGTCGGTGCAGTTTTATTAATGGGTATTATGGGATCATTAATCATACCAGCATTTGGGAATATGGTAGTAAAGTCAAAGCTTTCCACAGATGTATCAACAGTAAAAACTGTGAAACGGTTAATTGATGCTTATAATGCAGAAGGTAACATACCAGCAATGACGTCAGGTGATAGTGTAACAACAATTGGTGAAAATTTATTTGATGCCGGTTATTTAGAATCAGCTACAATTAACTTACAAACAAAGGGAAAGTTAGAATATACAGCGGCTACTGGTTCATCAGCTTCAATGTTACGATTAGATGTATCTGGTATGGATGGAAATTTAGTGAACTTGGCAAATAAAATGATAGCATCAGATTCTGATAATGAAAATTGGATAAAGACGTCAGAGTAAGTACATGATTTAAAAGATAAAACTACTTTATAAGCAGATATTCTGAGGAATATCTGCTTATTTTAAAAAGGAGAGTAACATGGGAAATTATATTTTGGTTATTGTTTTGGGGATAATGATTGGTAGCTTTCTTAATAGATGTATTTATCGTATTCCTAACGGTGAAAGTATTTGGATTTCAAAGTCGTGTTGTACAACTTGTGGACAGGTATTAAGTAACTTAGAATCAATTCCTGTTTTAAGTTATTTAGTTTTAGGAGGTAGATGTAAGCACTGCAAAAGTAAGGTTTCAACACATTATATAGGTATAGGGCTCTTAACGGGTGCTAGCTTTGGCATAGTTTATTATAGGTTTGGGGCATCTATGGAGACGGTACTTGGTTGCACTTTTGTATCTTTTGCAATTGTGTTAGCGATGATTGACTGGGATGAAATGATTCTGCCTACTTCCATTATTAGATGGGGAATTGGAGTGGGGTGTATGGGTCAGATATTACAAGCAAAAGTTATGGATAACTACTTAGGATTAGTAGATGCTTTAATGGGCGCAATAGTAGGATATTTATTACTAGCACTTGTATTTTATTGTAGTAAATGGTTATTGAAAAAAGAAGGAATGGGTTATGGAGATGTACGTTTTATGGGGATGATTGGTTTGTTTGTTGGTCTACATACCTTATTTTTGTCGCTACTTTTTTCTAGTGTTCTTGCTAGCATCTATGGAATTATTTTATTGAAAATAAAAAAGAAAAGTGAGCCTTATCCACTTGGACATTTTTTAAGTATAGGAGGGGTACTTGTTTTTTTATGGGGGAATAACCTTTAAGGAGCTTACAGTCACTATACTGTTAATATTTAGCTATAAAGGGGAAGGGATATGAAGAAAAATGAAAGAGGGTTTACTTTACTAGAAATGTGCATTTCATTTATTCTATTTGCAATTATGTTAGAAAGTATTTGGGGATTTTTTTCTAGTATCTATATGAATTATATTCAGCTTAATCAACAAGTAAGCATGGTGAGTGAAGCAACTAATATTGAAGAGTTTATAAAGCAAGAGATTCGTACTGCAGATAAAGTACTGATTACAACAATGACAGGTGAGCACATTGAAGTGACCTATAAAGAAAGCCCTAATAATATAGACGTAAAGAATAAGGCATTAAAAAAAATTCAGTATATGGTAAAGATACCTAAGACATCTGGGAGAGGTTATGAGAAAAAAGAATGTGAGCTTGTACTTAGTCCAATTTCATC
>JAHLFQ010000077.1 GCA_018883705.1 Candidatus Cellulosilyticum pullistercoris | reverse complement strand
GGACTTTCTTAAATTTTGAAGATAAAACTTCCGCTGAAAAGCTTTATAATGAACACCAACAATTACTTGTCTATATTAAAAATAAAGATGTTGAAAAGCTTAATTCTTTACTTACTCACCACATCTATGATGGTTTTAACAGCAAAATAAATCTAATCTATGAGTATCCAAATTACTTTAATCCACTATAATCTATAACAATAAAATCTCTCTTCTAATACAAAAGTAGAGCTATACATATAAAAAAGGCAGAACCTAAGTTCTGCCTTTTTTATTATCTATGACGAATTATGCTTTAACCTTTAAACACCTGAGTAAGCAGAGAAACCACCATCAACTGGTATAATAACTCCTGTTACAAAGCCAGATGCTTTTGCATCTGCTAAGTATAATAAAGTTCCTATTAGCTCTTCTACTTCTCCAAAACGTTCCATAGGGGTATTTCTTAATATCTTTTCAGTACGAGCAGTTGGTGTCCCATCATCGTTATATAATAAAGTTTTGTTCTGTTTTGTTACAAAAAATCCTGGCGCTAATGCATTACAACGTATACCTACTTTAGAAAAATGCACTGCTAGCCATTGTGTAAGATTAGAAACTGCTGCTTTTGCCCCACTATATGCAGGGATTTTAGTAAGAGGCGTGTAAGCATTCATACTAGATATATTAATGATGCTACAACCTTTTCTACCAATCATATCTTTAGCAAAAATTTGAGAAGGAAGTAATGTACCCATATAGTTTAAATTAAATACAAGTTCAATTCCTTCTTCATCTAAGTCGAAGAAAGTTTTCATTTTATCAACATCTTCTTCTCTAAAGAATTCATTATCTGTATTAGCCTTAGGATTATTCCCACCTGCACCATTAATCAAAATATCACAAGGTCCAAGTTCTTTTAAAATAGCTTCATGAGCTGCTTCTAGGCTAGCTTTATCTAAAACATTACATACATAACCTTTAGCAATGCCGCCATTTTTAGTTATTTCTTCTGCATTAGCTTTAGCTCTATCTTCATTTCTATCTAAAAGAGCAACTTTAGCACCTACATTAGCCATAGCTTGTGAGAATACTTTACAAATAACGCCTCCGGCACCTGTTATAACAACAACTTTTCCTTGTAAATCTGCACCTAATGTATTTTCCATATGTAATACCTTCCATCTTTATTCATTCAATCTACTTTACTTATGATAAGTTGGATAAAAATTGCTCAATTTTTTCTTGTTGATATGTTCCTCTATATTTGCCATCTATTACATTTTTTAAACCTTGCTCTACAAATTCTTTCCAAGATTTATTTTCATTTCTAACTAATATTGGGAAATATAGAACACCATTTTTTTCAGCTGCATCCAAATCACCTTTGGCATCGCCAAGCATAATAACCTTGTCTTTATCATAACCTTCTTTAAGGAGCTTCTCTATACAAATAGACTTTGTTCCCGCTTCTTGTGCTAAGACAATATCTACATAATCTAATAAACCATGTTCTGTCCACTCTTCTTCAACTGCTTGTAAATTAGCAGAAGATACAATAGCAATATCTGCAAATTGATGTATATAAGCTAAGCTTTCTTTAACTTCTTTAAAAGGCTGTTTTTCTTCAAAGGTAAGATTATTGATACTTTCATTAACTTTATTAGACCAGCTTATAGCTTTTTCAAAAATACAACTAGGATTTTGTTTCATTTCATTTTCTAAGGCTCTAGTAGAAAGTTCTTTTGCTTCTGAAACCCAGTTTAAAAGTTTATCTATATCTTCAATCTTAGTATATTTTTCATTTACTTCTTCTAACGCTTTAGCTAGACCTTGAAAACGATTAATACCTCTTGTAATGGTATATAAATTTACTTCGTTCCATCTATTTAGTATGTCTTCTTCCCATTGTTCTAAGTTCCATTCCTCTACCATACAAGGCCCAAAGCATTTTTCATGCTTTATAGTCATAGTATCTATTGCACAACCGTCAGAGTCTACACAGACGAGGAAATCTTTTTGTTTTTTGTAGTCATCAAATATGTTTGTCATATTTCCTCCTATATTCAAGCTGTTATTTGCTCATTTTTTCTAGAGTTTCCCAAATACCATTCATATAAACTGCACCAAGTGCTCTATCATATAATCCGTATCCTGGTTTTCCAACTTCTCCCCAGATCATACGTCCATGGTCTGGTCTTATGTAACCTTTAAATCCTACTTCATGGTAAGCTTTAAGCATTTCTACAACATCTAAAGAACCACAAGGAGAATAGTGAGCACTTTCTTCGAAAGAGCCATCTTCTAAAATTTTAACATTTCTTATATGTCCAAAATGTATACGTCCCATCTTTCCATATTTTCTTATTAAAGCAGGCATATCATTTGTTCTTGAACACCCAAGACTTCCACTACATAAGCTTAACCCATGATGTGGATCATCATATAAACTTAAAAATCTATCTAAATTTTCTTCATTTGTAATGATTCTAGGGATTCCAAATATTGGCCAAGGTGGATCATCCGGATGAATACCCATGTCTACATCGCATTCAACGGCAACAGGCATTATTTCATTGATAAAGTACTCTAAATTTGCCCATAATCCTTCTTCACCTTGTACTTTATAAGCTTCTATAAGCTCTGATATAGCGTCAACACTATATGATGAGTCCCAACCTGGAAGTGTTAATTTAGTTGGATCCATTTTATCAACATCTTCTTTATAATAAACAAGTGCATTGGAACCATCTGGTAGTGGTTGGTCTAATCTAGAACGTGTCCAGTCAAAAACAGGCATAAAGTTGTAACAAATGCATTTTATTCCTGCTTTCGCAAGTCTTCTAATGTTTTCTTTATAATTATCAATATATCTTTGATAATCTCCTCTTCTAAGCTTGATATCTTCATGAACTGGTACACTTTCAATAACTTCAAGCTCTAATCCTTTGTCTTCAACCATTTTTTTAAGGGCTGAAATTTTTTCTTCTGGCCATACTTCTCCAACAGGAACATCATATATGGCAGAAACAACTCCTGTTACACCAGGTATTTGCCTTATGTAATCCAGAGTTACAGGGTCATCTACCCCATACCATCTAAATGTCATTTTCATAATATACACCTCTTATTTGTTATATACCCAAAAGTCATCATAGGCTTTAATTAAATTACTTTATTTTCGCAATTTAATTATTGGAAATTTAATACATCTGATGTTTTAATTCCTAAATTCATCATACATCTTACATCTTAATTTGTAAATATATTTTTTTATTTTCATCATTATGTACAATTTTTTTGTTCTTTTATCTCAAAATAATACATTTCAGGGTTATTACATATATTTCTATACTCTTATTACTATAATACTCTTTAAAAACATCAGACGTATTACATCTGATGTTTTAATTCTTGTAATTCATTTCTATTATGGGCTAGATGTGATATCATCGCACACTTAGCTCCAAGTTCATCTCTATTAACTATAGCTGATACGATATCTCTATGCGCTAAAATAGTCCTTTCATTCCAATTTTCTTGTGCTATATTTGTGAAAAGATAAATAGATGAATATATTAAGTGGATTAAGTTCTCAACCACTTTATTACAACTATACCTAGCAATTAATGTGTGAAGTAGTAAATCTTCCCTTATATGATCCTTACCTTGATTAATATAGCTTTCAACTTTTTCACACTGCTGTATCAGCTCTTTTATGCCTTCTTCTGTAATATTTTTTGCTGCTAATGCTGCAATTTCTGGCTCTAGCATCAGCCTAATATCAACTAAATCTAATACCATTTTATAATCATCTTGTATATTTTTTAAACCAAGAGGGTCATTAATCGTAGCTTCTGTGTTAATAATAAAAGTTCCCGCACCTCTTCTTACTTCTAAAATACCTTGGGAGCTTAGCATACTTATTGCTTCCCTTATAGTACTTCTCCCTACGTTAAATAGGGTAGCAAGTTCAAATTCATTGGGTAACTTATCCCCTATCCCTAATTCATTGTTTTGTATATAGTCTAATATCTCCTTTTGTATTCTTTTTGATAACGTTTTCTTTTCGAATTTATCGTAATCATTCAACTCATTTTCACCTTCTTATTCATTCTTTCTTTTCATTTATCATATCATACTTTTATATTTGGTAAATTACCATATTAAATAGCATATATAAAAAAGGCAGAATCTAAGATTCTGCCTTTAAATCATTTATTAAAAGAAATATTTTATTTTACTGTAAATACGTATAACATTGCCCCACTAAAGTTTTCATCTTCAAAAGATACTTGAACTTTATAAACACCTTTTTCTAAGTTTGTTGTATCTATAGTGAAATAATCTTCTGTCACTTCAGCTTCCTGTACTATCTCATTCTTTGAATTTGTTACTATTATATTGTTAGATACATTGACACCCTCTTTATTATAGGCGGTTGTATCTACAACAACTTGATTATCTGTAATTTTTAACTCTCCAACTGCAACAAATTGTTGATTTACATTTAATGTTTTAAGATTTTTTAGTTTAGCTAATGGTCTTAAATCTCTAACTTCATTATAATCTAGATTTAGTGATTCTAAATGAATAGCTTCTTCTAAGCCTGTTAGGTCTGAAATACCATATGCTGATAAAGAGGTTAACTTACGCATATCCATAACTGTAATATTTCCAGTTACTTTTAATTCCTCTTTGATAGCACTAAGAAGTCTCTTATCTTTTATCGTAACAACTGCATTTAAATCTACTTTCACTAAAGCATCCATTGCTTTTTTAATAGTATTTACAGCTTCATCTATTACAGACTGTTCTTTTGAGCTTAATGCTTCTTCACCTTGAGCTATTGCTACTTTTAATTCATCTGCTGATTCTTCTGTGTAAAGTGTTAAATCTAAAGCTGCTACTTCTTCTAAAACTATTTCTAATTCTGTTCTATCATAATGAGCTACTTTTAAGAATCTGGCATTTGCCCAGTCTGCATGGTCCCAAGTGTTACCATTAGTAGATGTCTCTACTACAAGCTTTATTTGTTTTGAGTTTCTAATATCTACAGTTAAACGATCCATTGGTGTGTTTGATTTCATAATATCTGTTTGAGCTTTTAATACGCCATCAACATAGACTTTAAACACAACACTTGATTGGTCACTCCATGAAACGTATTGGTCTATACCTACCCATGTATCAAATACATCATAGCCTTCTGAATTATAAACGATTTCTGAGTATGCGTGAGTACCTATACCTGCCTCGAATACCTCAATATTATTATTTTCATCCAATAATCTTATTGGATTATTACTTACCGATCTATTTTTTCTTACAGCCCCAGATCCTATAGTTGCTGATTCCCAATCTAAAGAAGATAACCCCACTTCTTCTTCTGCAACTGCTATAAATCTTGTAAACTCTGAAGTAAATCCATCACTATCTGTTACAGTATATACAATTGTAAATAACCCTGATTTACCTTCTCTAAAATCTGAAGATTTTATTTCTATCTTTTCAGTTAAATCTCCATCTTCGAAATCCCTAGCTGTTAACCCCTTCATTAAATCTATTTCTTCACCCATTGAATATACGATATTATCCCCAGTAATTTCTGGTTTAGATTCCATAGTAAATAATTTTGCACCTGCCCAGTCACCATGGTCAGCATCTGTTCCATTGCCAGCATCTGTTATTACTAATTTTAACTCTCTCGCACCTTTAACATCTACTTTAACATACTTTTGATCTGTATCTCTTGTCATAACTCCACTATTGTATTTTTCTACCCCATCAACATAAACTTTAAACTCAATTGATGTTAAGTTAGAGTTTGAATTTTTATCTGCACCTACATAAGATTCAAAGTACTCATAATCTTCCCCTTCTAGGTTGTATACATATTCTGAAACTGAATGCAATCCTAATCCTTTACTGTAAGTAACTGTATCTTCCCCTCTTCTTAAAGATATTGTTCCCCCACTTATACTCTTATCTTTTCTAACTGTCCCCCAACCATTTACTGCTGTAACTGGAGTCATATCACTTAAATATGTTTTGTTAGCTACCACAATAACTTTAGTTGTTGCTGAATATACTCTTCCCCCTACTCCTTCTACAGAGTAAACTACTTCATATTCTCCTGTTCTTGATGTATTTACATTAGATGCTACTTTTACATCATTAACGATTGAATTACCTTTCATATCTTTGGCAACAATATAGTTTTTAGGGTTAAATTCTTCACCTAATCCTATAGTTATTACTGGATTTACTGAAATTGTTGACTGAAGCGCTCCAACTTCTATTCCATCTATTGCATTTAATTTGATATCATATGGCGTTACAGTATATACTGCATCTTCATCTAAGTTAGAATTTGTATCAACAAAACTATCTTTATAAGTAAAGCCTATATATTTTCCATCTTTTTTGATTTCATATCCTAATAGATTGTCTTTATTGGCTTCATCTATTGAGAATACAAGTTTTACATTTCCATTTGAACCAACTGTTTTTACTGATACATCTACATCTTGTGTAAATCCATTACCTTCATAATTAATCGCTGCATCATTTATATAGTAAATCTTCTTATCTGGTTTTTGATATTTAGCTGATATTTCTGCTTTAGCTTCATCACTTAATCTTATACCATGTCTTTCGAAGAACTCAGTTAAATCTAATTGCATTGCATCAGATGCTGCTACAACCCATGACTTATAGATATCTTCTCTTGTTTTATTTCCATAGTTATTTGCTCTGAATTGTTGTTCAAACTTACCATAGAAAGTATTGTCATATAGGTATAATTGCCATAATGGAGTTATTTGTGATAAATCTGTTGTATCTGCTACATTATATAATTCATTGTTAGAGTAATCTTCTAATCCAACCTTTGGATATACTCTATCCCAAACATTAAATTGTGTAAGTCTTGTAGTACCATTATATTTTGCTCCAAAGAATAATGGCATAATATTGTTTGTAACTTCGGCTATTGTTCTTCCAGATGTATCGAAGTTATGACCAAGTTCATGCATTGTTCCCCAACCTACATCAGCTCCAACGATGCAGTTTTGGTTACCTGGTCTTATTCCAATTATACCAGCATGCGCATTCATGAACGCATTGCCAGTAAGATTTTTCATCATTGGCATGATTCTAAAATCATAATCTGAATTTATTTCACTTGATCCATCAAATCCCCAGAATCCCATTGCCTCTCTAACGATTTGATCCCATCTTTCAGCTGTATATTTTGGAGTTTTATTATTATTCTTATACCAATCTAAAGCATAAGTAGCTTGTACTAAACTTAATGATTTATCTCCACTAACAGCAAATACATTTGGTGTAGTATCTGGATTTTCATTTATTTGAGCAACATACTCTTCTAATTCCTTCATTACTTCATTTTCATCTGATTTACCAAGTATAAATACAGGATATTTTTTGGCTCCTTCTATTCTTACCTTTGGCGCTCTTGTTTGACTATCACTGTTATAGTTTGTAAAGAATAACTCTCCGCCTTGAATAGTTCCATTTAAAATTCCATTTGCTGTTGCATCCACTTCTGGTATAGTGATTACATTTTTACCTTTATCTAATTTGAAAGTAGTTGCCCCACCATGTTGTGTTGCTGCTTGTCTATATAATAAACTTGGAGTTGGTTCTCCATCTTCTACATCAACATATACTGTAATAGTATCTCCAGCTAAAGCAGATAAACCTGTTACTTGCCAATCTTGGAAGCCCCACATTTTTCTCTTATTCGTTTCTGCTACAGAATTTCCTCTCATTTCAAGTTCAAATACATCTTCATGTCTAGGATTCGCTATGATTTCCTTTGCTAAATCTATTGATTCCTTAAACTGTTCATACAATGGATGTTCTTTTGCTTTCTTTTCAAATGCACTTATTTTTTCCATCGTATTAAACGCATCACTAACCACACTCATCGTGCCATCTGTAAATAAGTTATCTACTGAATTCCATATTTCATCAGTTGTATAGAACATGATTTCACTTAAACTTGCCCAGTTTTGAGTGGATTTCTTAAACTTAAATTTAACTCTCTTAAATTCTGTTTCATCAAACTTAGCTTCAACAAATCCTTTTACAGCACTATAACTTCCTGTTGCAACTAATTGATAGGTATCTCCCTCACTTGTTCTTGATGCATAGACTTCAATTTCTTCTGCAAATCCTTTTAAGTCGCTTTGTCTTGGTGCATATACGATTCTGTTAAGTTTTACTGGATTCTTAAATGTCACCTCAACTTCATTATTGAAATCACCACTATTACCTTTTCCTGTTTCCCAGTAACTGCTTAAATTACCATCTATAGCATTTTCAATGTATTGGCTCAAGTACCTTCCACCATTGTTGCTGATTGATGCTATATTAGTATAAGGCATTCTATATAAATTATTGTATGCTTCATTTTCTACATAAGTAGCTTTTCTCATACTTGCTACTGTAGCTTCTATTTGCTTATTTTCAACAACAACCTTAGCATCTTCTAGAGCTTGTTTAAACTGTTCATATAATGGATGTTCTTTTGCCTTCTCTTCAAGGGCATTTATTTTTTCTATACTATTAAACTCATCACTAACTGTACTCTTAGTACTATCTGTAAATAAGTTATCTACTGCGTTATATATTTCATCAGTTGTATAGAACATGATTTCACTTAAGCTTGCCCAATTTTGAGTGGATTTCTTAAACTTAAATTTAACTCTCTTAAATTCTGTTTCATCAAACTTAGCTTCAACAAATCCCTTTACAGCATTATATTCTCCTGTTGCAACTAATTGATAGGTATCTCCTTGACTTGTTCTTGATGC
>JAHLFQ010000076.1 GCA_018883705.1 Candidatus Cellulosilyticum pullistercoris | reverse complement strand
CCTATTAACTTTCTTACAAGTTTAGGATGGGTATTTTCTTTAAAGCTATATACTTCTAGTAAAATAGCTGTTATAGAAAATAATGTATTGATACACAAATAAACAAGGAAAAAACCAATTAGATAACTTACATTAACCAGTTTAAAGAGTGTCAATAGTACAAGAAGGATGGCACAAAGTAGCTCAATCATGGGTGAAATCAACTCTGTAGGGATTACTTCTTATGACTCAAAAGACCTTTTTCCTTATAGGATGCCACATTTCTTTAAAAGCTTCCTCGCATTTTGTCCATAGAGTTTTTCTTTTTCTTCCTTCGTCAAACCACTTTCAGCAATACTTGCTTCATACCTGCTAGGTGATAATAAAGGAAAGTCACTGCCAAAGAAAAATTTATCTATCAGTCCTAGTTCTCTAGCCATACGATATACTTTAGAATCATATAAAAAAATAGCAGCCGCATTATCATAATAGACATTTTTAAACTTCTCACGAACCTCTCTCATGAGCTCATACATGAAAATACCGCCTCCAAAGTGCGCTAGGATAATAGGAATGTCCTGATGATGCTCAATAAATGTTTCAATTTCTTTTAATGAAGTGTCTGTCTTCCCTGCATAATAGTGACCAACCGGTTCATTAGTATGAACAATAACAGGTAAGTTATATGCTTTACAACATTCTCCAAAGGCCTTGGTATCCTTAAGTTCTGAAATATTAAAGGGCTGCCCGGCAGGAAAAAGCTCTCCAATACCTCTTAATCCCTTTTGATAGCACCTCTCAATTTCATAAGGTGTGTCTTTATGATTGGGTACCACAGACATAAAACCAATAAGTTCATTAGGATAAGCTTTTACTTTTTCTATTACATAGTCATTGACATATTTACAAAGTGCCATATCATTAAAACTAAATCCAAATATAACAGATTGATCTATCCCTGTTTGCTTCATTTCTTCTATAACTTGTTCAGCTGTTGCAAACTTATTTTGAGGTGTCGTTGATAATAAATTAAAATAAGGTTCTTTCTCTCCAATTTTTCTAAAATCTCTACTGATTTCTTCTGGTGTTACATGCACGTGCATATCAATTTTCATTTTATACTCCTCCTTATGTAGATTTGTCATTTGGTATTATTCTTGTTATACCACATCTCTTCTATCATACGCCACTCCTATGAATGAGCATATTTTCTGTCTATCTTAGATGTATAATTTTTCCTTATCTCCATATAACTATAGACAATCACTACTAACTTTAGCTTTCTATTGGGAGGTAATAATCTTTATGCGTGATTTATGGCGTTACAAAGCTTACTTTTTTATCAGTTGTCTGTTACTTTTTTCCAGTTCACTTTATGCTTTTAGATGGCAAACCCATAAAAAAATTGAGGTTGAATATCAACCTACTGATATTATTCTAGCTAATGGACGCATTCTTAAAGACTATGTTGTTTCAAGCAACAATGATTTATTTATTCCCTATGAGCTTGTAGAAACCATTTTTAATGAACAACTTTATTGGGATCGTGACAACCATACCCTTCATGTAGGTAATATTCCTACTGCTTCTGTCATGAGTGATAAGCTTAAAATCTATCACTACGATTATGATTCTATTCATGCTTTTCTTTACTATCCAGATGCAAAAACCAACAAAACGATGACCATGGCTAACAAAACCTATAGGCGTGGCTATTACTTTACTAATGTTTTCTCAGCTTCTTTTAACTTAGAAGGTGCTTATCATGAAATTATTGGTTTTCTAGGCTGTGAGGATTTTAAAGCAAGTAATGGACAAGTCGATTTCTATCTAGATGATACTTTACTTAAATCCTACTTTTTACAAGCCGATAGCTTGCCCGAGCAGGTCAAACTCGATGTAACAGGTGGCTCTAAACTAAAACTTGTCTTTTCAAACTTTAAGAACGATACACAAATTAATTTTGCAGATGTTTATATTCATTAAGTGACTTTTTTCATAAAAATAAGTCATCACCTTATGATAAGATGATGACTTATTTTTAATAGCTAGGCAAAATTTTATCCCTTAACTGCGCCTGCTGCAACGCCTTTAATAATATACTTTTGACAAGATAAATAGAAAGCTATAATTGGAATAATGGCAAGTACAAGCATAGCCATCATGGCCCCCATATCTATTGAACCATATCCTCCCTTGAGATATTGAATGGCAATTGGAATAGTCTTATAATCTGTTCCAATAACCAGATAAGGTAGTAAGTAGTCATTCCAAATCCACATGGTATTTAAAATAGCCACCGTAATTAAAATGGGTTTTAGCATCGGCATAACCGTATAAAAGAAGGTTTGGAATGGATTACATCCATCAATGACTGAAGCTTCTTCTACATCTATAGGTACAGACTTAACAAATCCAGAAAACATAAAAACGGACAGCCCTGCTCCGAAGCCAAGGTAAATAAAAATAATACCAACTGGATTATCAAGGTGAATGAAATTCGCTGTCTTGGTCATAGTAAACATTACCATTTGAAATGGGACAATCATTGAAAAAACAAAAACATAATAGAGTATTTGGCAAAACTTTGTACTTACCCTTGTAATATACCATGCTGTCATAGAAGTAAATACCACGATGACAATAACAGAAAAAACGGTGATGAATAATGAAAACCCAAAAGCCTGTAGAAATCCCGTTCGGCTAATACCTACTTCGTAATTACTTAATCCTACAAAGTTTTCAGCAGTAATCATTTGAAAAGGTGCATCACTAATATATAGTTTTCCTTTAAAGGAGTTCATCAAGACAATACCTATAGGATACATAAATACTAACGAAAGAATCGTACATAAAACAAATAAACAACCTCTAGATATTTTACTTATCATGCGTTTTTTCATTAATGCTCCACCTCCTTGTTTCTTGTCATCATCAGTTGTGGCAGTGAAATAAGGGCTACTAAAACAAAGAAAATGACTGCCTTAGCTTGACCAACACCCTCCCAGCCTACACGTCCATAAAAGGTATTAAAGATATCTAGGGCCAGCATTGTTGTTTTATTAGAAGGGGCCCCTGCTGTTAAAGCAAGGTTCTGATCAAATAATTTAAAGGAGTTAGAAACTGTCAGGAACATACAAATAGTAATTGAAGGCATTACCATAGGAATCGTAATACTTCTTAAAATCCTACTTGGCGTCGCACCATCTATCTTAGCGGCTTCAATTAACGTATCTGGTACACTTTGAATACCCGCTATATAAATAATCATCATATAACCTATCAGTTGCCAATTCATAAGAATGACTAAGCCCCAGAAACCGTATTCAGCTTTATAAGTGATAGTTACCCCCCACTTTGCAAGTACCCCGTTAATCATCAGACTCCAAATATAGCCTAATACAATTCCCCCTATTAAATTAGGCATAAAAAATACTGTACGGAATAAATTGGTTCCTTTAATCCCTCTTGTTAAAAGTAGTGCCAAAAGAAAAGCAAACACATTGATTGTGAGGATTGAAACCAGTGCAAAACCTACTGTAAACCATAAGGCTTGTAAAAAGTCATTATTTGAAAAGACTTTAATATAGTTTTCTAATCCTACCCACTTTGCATCTGTTACTGTTGTAAAACGAGTAAATGATAACACAATCCCCAATATAAAGGGTACAAAAAAAGCGATTGTAAATGCAATGAGCGTAGGAAGTACAAAGACTGGAAAATATTTTTTAAGTGTTCTTTCCATCTATTCTCCCTCCTTAAATGTCTGTTCATGCCAAATTGATAAAAAGAGTGAGCTAGCCCATTTGTCTAGACTCACTCTTTTTAATACTAATTCGTTTTAGCTGCAGCTTCTGTTTTCCAAGAATCTTTTACAATAGCAGTAACATCATCCCAGCCTTTTTGACCTTGAGCATATTCAAGTAACGCATCACCAAAGTCATTTTTAAAGTTTTCGCTTGGGAAAGCTGCGAATGTCCATGGTACAGACGTTACATCTTTTTCCATCCAGCTTAATACTTCCTTAGCAAGTGGATCTGCAGGTTTTTCGTCATCATTAAAAGTTGTAAATGGTGCAATAAAGCCTAATTCATTCGTTACATACGCTTTTCCTGTCTCACTAGAGAAGAGCCATTCAAGAAATGCAATAGACATTTCCTGTTTTTCCTGAGAAACCTTACTATTAACGGCAAAATAGTTTTCTGTACCAATACATAATCCTTGACCTTCTTCCCCACTTACACCTGTATAAATAGGTAGATATTTAATATCATTTTCGGTTACTGTATTACCTTCAACACCACTAATTTGTGACCAAGCCCAGTTACCATTTTGAACCATTGCCACTTTACCAAGTGCAAATTCGGCCATAGAATCATCTACTGATTTACTACCTAACATACCAGGTTCTGTGCAAGAGTTATTAATATACAAATCAAAGATATTTTTGAAGTTATCACTATACTTAAAGTCAATTTCTGTTGTTGCAAGGCCTGCTAAAATACTATTATCAAATGCTGTATTCTCAGCAAATTCATAATAAAAAGGTACGTTTGCTAAGTGAGTTTGCCATCTCCATTGTTCTCCTGAATTTAATGAGGTAGATGCAAATACACCTTCGATTCCCAATGCTTGCTTATGTGCTGTCATGTCCTCGGCAACGGCCTTTAACGTATCAAAATTATTGATTTCATCCATAGAAGAAACGTTAACTGCCTTATCAGGTAAAGCAAAATATTTTTCCATAATTGCGTTGTTGTAAATGATACCATATCCTTCAACAACGTATGGAATACCATAGACACCCTCGCCACTTGTTACTGCAAGGCTCTTATCAGATAGATAACTATAGAGCTTGGTATCTTTTAAATCTGCACAATAGTCCGTCCAATTTTGATAACCCACAGGTCCATTGATTTGGAAGATGGTAGGCGCTTCTGATTTGGCTACCTCTGATTTTAAGGTTTGTTCATATGTACCACTTGCAGCTGTTACAACCTTTACTTTAACCCCAGTCTCTGCTTCATAATCCTTAGCAATTTTGTCATAAATCTCAGCAATTTCCGGTTTGAAATTTAAAAAATAAATCTCTTTTTTTGAAGTTGACTGACATCCTGTCATCATTGATAAAAACATACCTGCTACTAAACATGAACTAATTACTCGTTTTAATTTCATCAAAAAATCCCCCTTTATTAACCTTTAACAGATTAATTTCTTTTTGGAACCGTTACCATTTAAGAGCAAAGTTTTGGAATCGGTTCTAATCTTAATTACACTTTTGCCTTCATCTTTGTTTCATCATTCATATTTATGTCCTTCGAGTACAAAGTATGTCTGTTTTGCTTACTTTATCCTAGCAAGTTTGAGTATGACGTGACCTAAACCACCCCACTTTTTGTTTATTTTTACGTCATTTGTTTTATCTATAGGTTTATATTAACACTATTATTTTATTTTTTCAATATATATTTATTTTTTATTTATACAAATTTTATTTATTATCTATTTTTTATAATTATTTTTTGTTTATTATTTTTTACATTCTCAACCATTTTCT
>JAHLFQ010000075.1 GCA_018883705.1 Candidatus Cellulosilyticum pullistercoris | reverse complement strand
AAACAATAATTTGTGTAAAGAGAGTGATCACAATTGTTAAGATTGAGTCATTCATAATAGATCCTCCTTATAAGCTAAAAAATATTTATGACAGAGTTTAGAGAATTCAGCCTCATCCATACCCATAAGATGTGCTTTAGCGGTTAAGATACTTAAAGCATCCATTAAAGTATTTTGATGTATTTGAGAACTGTTGATAGGTAGCTTATTTACTATAGCTCCTTTTCTACGATCAACGGTAATATAACCTTCATCTTTAAGTAGGTTGTATGCCTTGTTTACGGTATGTAAGTTAATACCGATTTCTTCGGCTAATGCTCTAACAGAAGGAAGCGATTCATTAGCTTTAAGCTCACTTGTAGCCATAGCTTTAATAATAGATTCATATAATTGTTCATAAATTGGCTTTTCACTGCTGAAATCTAGTTCAATACGCATAAAATTTGATATCTCCTTTAAAGTTATTGGCTTTAATTGTTTTATGAAAACTATCTGTTATATTATATATATAACAGATAGAATAATATGTCAAGAAAAAAGTGAGTCAGCATATAAAAAAACTCCGCTAAATGAGACCTTTTATAAAGGAATGATTTAGTGGAGTTTTCTATAGATCAATTTAACAACTTATACTCTTTTGACTAGAAGTAGCTTTCATCATTTGATTTATTTTGATGAGGTATACAATGACTAAAAAGACACCAGCTGAGACCCAAGCAGCAGGACTTGCGTAGCAAATAGCCGTGTAACCTAAACTAGCAGTAAAGAGTAGAGCAACTGCTGTTCTTGAAAGCAGTTCAATAATACCAGCTAACATAGTAATAAGCCCTTCACCCATACCTTGAAGGCTGTTACGATAAACAAAAATCGCTCCTAGTGGGATAAAGTATAAAATAACTGTATTTAAATAAGTTTTTGCATCGGCGATAACAGCAGTAGATTCCTTAGAAGCTGAAATGAAGAATCCAGAAAGCTCGCCGCCATAGAAGTAAAGGCCAAGACCACTGATGACAGCACAAAGTACACAAATCAGCATGCCAGTTCGTACCCCTGATTTAATACGGTCAGGTTTACCAGCACCTAGGTTTTGTCCTGTATAAGTTACCATGGTCATACCTAAAGTTTTAAAAGGTTGCATAGCCAGCTGTTCTACCTTAGAAGCAGCGGTAAAAGCAGCTACAGTAATAGAACCTAGTGAGTTAACAGCCGCTTGTAATACCATACAGCCTATAGCTGTAATAGAATATTGAAGTGCCATAGGAAGACCGATACCTACAAGTTTTAAGATGGAACTAGTTTTATACTTAAAATCTTCCTTAGATAAATGTAAGATTTTATAGCGTCTTGCTGCTACCCATAAGCATAAAAGTCCAGAGATACCCTGAGCAATAACTGTAGCATAAGCAGCACCTGCAACACCACTATTAAAGTTAAGAATAAAGACTAAGTCCAGTACAACATTGATAATTGAAGAAACGATTAAAAAGTATAGAGGGGTTTTACTATCGCCAATAGAACGCAAAATCCCTGCAATCATATTGTAAAACACGGTAGCCCCTAGTCCAGCGAAAATAATAACTAAATAGGCATAGGCATCATCAATAATATCAGCCGGCGTATTAAGTAGTTCTAATAAAGGCCTAGTGAGCCAAACTGAAAGTACAGTTAAAACTAGGGTTAGAAAAATACAAAGGTAAATAGACATGGCGACATAATGGCGCATTTTTTTATGATCATTTGCACCAAAGGTCTGAGCAATAGGTACTGCAAAGCCGGCAGTTAATCCCAAAGCAAAATCTACGATTAAAAAAGTTAAACTTCCAGTAGAACCCACGGCAGCTAAGGCTTCTACACCAATGTAGCGCCCGACGATAGCAGTATCCACCATGCTATAAAATTGTTGAAATAAATTACCTAATAGTATGGGAATAGAAAAAGCGATAATAAGCTTAATCGGACTTCCCGAGGTCATATCTTTAGTCATAGTAGCTCCTTCAGTTATGATAAAATATTTAATAGCGTTTATTATAATGAATTCGGCTTTTTATTATAAAGGCTACATCCTGAGATAGCAAGATAGAAAATAAGGAAAAAAGATTAAAAAGGATATAGGTTGTAGAAAAAATAAAGCGTAAAATATAAATTACACAAAATAATCATAATTGATGTATAAAATTTATTGATATAGTTATAATTAAGTCATATAATTTAGTTGCAAATTACTTGCAATACTATTGCGTAGAAGATGTAGTAGATTGAGTAACTAATGGGAGGAAAGAGAAATGACAAAGATTGATATTATATCTGGTTTTCTTGGTGCGGGTAAAACAACACTGATTAAAAAACTTATTAAAGAAGGTTTTAAAGGTGAGAAACTCGTGCTTATTGAGAATGAGTTTGGTGAAATTGGTATAGATGGTGGTTTTCTTAAAGAAGGTGGTATTGAAATAACAGAAATGAATTCAGGATGTATCTGCTGTTCATTAGTAGGGGATTTTGGTACAGCTTTAAAAGATGTTTTATCAAATTATAAACCAGACCGTGTTATTATTGAGCCATCAGGGGTAGGCAAGCTTTCTGATGTCATTAAAGCAGTCCAAAATATAGATCAAGAAGTAGACGTTAAATTAAATTGTAAAACAGCAGTTGTAGATGCTCTTAAATGCAAAATGTATATGAAGAATTTTGGAGAGTTCTTTAATAATCAAATAGAAAGTGCAAGCTGCATTATTTTAAGTCGTACACAAAAAGTCTCACAAGAAAAGCTAGAGGAATGTGTAGCTATGATTCGTGAACATAATGAGAAAGCAACCATTGTGACAACACAGTGGGATGCAATAAGCGGAGAAAAGTTACTTGAAGCTATGGAGGGCGCAGTTTCATTAGAAATGGAATTGATGCATGAAGAAGAAATTTGTCCAAGTTGTGGAGGACATCACCATCATGAAGGGCATGACCATGAGTGTTGTGAACACGATCATCACCATCATCATGCAGATGAAGTGTTTACAAGTTGGGGTATAGAAACACCACATAAATTTAAAGAGGAAGATATTAAGAAAGCTCTAGAAACATTATCTCATACAGAAGAATACGGTATCATTTTAAGAGCAAAAGGTATTTTACAAAATGAAGTAGGGAATTGGTTCTGCTTTGATATGGTTCCAGGCGAATATGAGATTCGAGAGGAAGCAGCAGACTATACAGGAAGACTTTGTGTTATTGGAACCAAGCTAGATGAAGATGGACTTAAAAAATTATTTGGTACATGCTAGAGGAGGGGGAATAGTATTTTGAAGATACCTATATTTTTATTTAATGGCCTTTTAGAGGCCGGAAAGACAGCTTTTATAAGTTATATGCTCACTAAACCTGTTTTTGCAGATGGACAAAATACACTTGTACTTATGTGTGAAGAAGGTATAGAAGAGTATGATAAAGAACAATTTAAAAAAAATCATATTTCATTAGTAAGTATAGATGAAGAAACAGATCTAACTGATGAACTCATGCAATCATTGAATGAGAAGTATAATCCTCAGCGCGTCATTATTGAGTACAATGGCATGTGGGATGTAAGTAAACTTTTTGACCTTAATTATCCAAAAGATTGGTTTCTTTATGAAATCATGACATTAGTGAATGGAGAAACTTTTAATCTCTATCTAAACAATATGCGTGGCATCATGATGGAACAGTTTAAATGTGCAGATCTTGTTATCTTTAATAGAGTAGATGAGAAGATGAATCTTGCTCAGTTTAGAGGAAATGTAAAGGCCGTTAATAATAGAGCTAAGTTATTTATCTGTACGGAGGATTTTAAACTCGAACCTGTTAAAGAAGAATTACCTTATGATGTAAATGCAGATAAGATTGAAATATCAGAAGAACACTATGGTATTTGGTATATTGATATGTGGGAGCGCCCTCAACGTTACACTAATAAAAGAATTAAGGTAAGTGGCCTTTTCTTTCAAGAACCAAGTGATCCTAAGGATCGATTCAGCTTTGGAAGATTTGCTATGCCATGCTGCGAGGATGATATTTCACTGATGGGTGTTTATTGTCATAATATTGGTAAACCTAGGTTCCATAATGGTGATAGTATTACAGTTGAAGCTGAGATAAAGTATGAGCGTGCTGAAGTTTATAATAGAGAAATAGGACCTATTCTTTATGTGAAACGTATTGAAAAGGCTGAAAAAAATCAAGAGAACTTAGTCATGTTTAATTAAGAAGAAAAGAATTGTTATAAAGAATACGCTTAAATTTGGCAAAGTAGCATCCAATTTAGGCGTATTTTTAATATATAACGGAATAAAAATCTATTATTATCAAACTTTTTATTGAAGTTTTAAAAAGTTTTGTATAAACTAGTAGTAGGATTGAAAATTTTTTAGAAAATAAAAGGAGAAAGTAACATGTGGACTTCAGATTTAGGGAATGGGAACTATAAAAATCCGATTGTTTATGCAGATTATTCAGACCCAGATGTGATTAGGGTAGGAGAAGACTTCTTTATGACAGCATCCAGCTTTAACTTCTCACCAGGTTTACCAATTCTTCATTCAAAGGACCTTGTTAACTGGAAAGTTGTTAACTATGCCATAGAACGCATGCCTTATCCACAATATGACTTACCACAACATGGTAAAGGCGTATGGGCACCAGCTTTAAGATATCATGATGGAGAATTTTACATATACTTTGGGGCACCTGATGAAGGTGTATTTATGGTTAAGACAAAAGATCCTTTTGGAAAATGGGAAGAACCTGTTCTTGTTAAAGCAGCAAATGGTTGGATTGATACTTGCCCATTCTGGGATGAGGATGGTAAGGCCTATCTTGTACATGCTTTTGCAAAAAGTAGATGTGGAGTAAAAAGTATTTTACATATTAATCAGATGTCACCAGATGGTAAATCACTTTTAGACGAAGGGACTTTAGTAGTAGATGGTCGTATGGATAATCCAACGATTGAAGGGCCTAAACTTTATAAGAGAAATGGATACTACTATATTTTTGCACCAGCAGGTGGTGTTGAGCGTGGCTGGCAAATGGTTTACCGTTCTAAAAATATTTATGGGCCTTATGAAGAACGTGTGACACTTGCTAAGGGGGACACACCTATTAATGGGCCTCATCAAGGAGGATATGTGGAACTTGAGAGCGGTGAATCTTGGTTTATTCACTTCCAAGACTTAGAGCCTTATGGACGTATTTTACATTTGCAACCTATGCGTTGGGTAGATGACTGGCCAGAAATGGGAGAAAACGTCAATGCAGATGGTTTAGGTCAACCAGTACTTGTACATAAAAAACCAAATGTAGGTAAAACCTACCCAATTACTGTGCCTGAAACGGATGATGATTTTGATGGTGACAAGTTAGGACTTCAGTGGCAATGGCAAGCGAACTATAGCAGAAACTGGTATAGCCTAGAAGACAGTAAAATGAAACTTTATACAAGAAAATTTGTTTCAGAATCCATTCATACTTTATATGAATTACCTAATCTTTTAACACAAATGATTCAAATGCCAGTTTTTGATGCTACTGTAAAAGTGACACTTGCTGCAGACAAGGTGAAAGATCAATGTGGTCTAGCACTGACAGGAAAAGCTTATCACTATGTTTCACTCATTCATGAAGCAGATGGAAACTATGTACAGTTTGTACAAGGTGAAGGTGCTTTTGAACGTATTAAAATTAAACGTAAAGTAGATACAGATACCATTTATTTACGTGCCTCTATGTATAATGAACATAATGTTTTAGAAGATGGTATTGGTCAACTTTCCTACAGTATAGATGGTGAGCACTTTGAGAAAATTGGACTTCCTTTCTATACGTTACCAGGTGGATGGGTAGGTAGCAAGATTGGATTATTTGCAACGAACTTTGCTGAAAATGATAGTAAAGGACATGGAGCTTTTGACTATATTAAAATTGAAGAAGGTAACAAGTAAGCATAAAGTTTATAAAGAAAGCGCAAGGTGAATCCTTGCGCTTTTTTTATAGGCGAGCTATGATTAAGTAAGAGAAATAGTAAATGGAGGCATCAAATGTTTCGAGCAATTTGTATCAAAAAGTGTGAAGGTTTTCGTAAAGGGGAAGTTGTAAAGGCTTGGCAAGGTTTTGGAACAAGTATATATTTTTATAGAGGGCTAAAATTTGGTATAAATATGTCACAGAAAAAATTTGAAGAGCATTTTGCGGCCTTTAGAAATTATTATATTATAGAAAAACCGCCTATAAAAAGGCGATTTAGAAAGCCTAAACCAAGTTTCTTGCGAATAGAATTTAAAGGGATTTCAGATCATCTTCTCATAGAACTTTACAACCATATTTTTTCTTATTTAGAACTTACCAAGCAAATAAATCCAGAACTGATACAGACTTTTAATTATAGTGTGGTTTCTACTTTAGAGAAATTAGAGTTTCTTTATACAGTACTCCCAGAGTATAAGTTTTTAGAAGCTATAAAGGATGCAGAAAAGGTTTTTGAGGGAATTTATAAAACGGCACTTAGCATTGAGCTAGACCTTTTGCCTAAGGCGGAGGACTACCAGCAATTATATGAGAATTTTAAGAAAGAAAATGAGATTTTAAGAACCTTTTTTGATGAGCTTAATAAAAAGTCATAAATCTACATGAAGTGCATAAAGTGTGGATAAAATAATGAATAAAACAAACAATTGTTTACAATTCAAAAGATGTATGATATGCTAAGAAAATAATAAAAGCTTAGGAGGTGAAGATTATGAGTCATTTTGTTTTAGAAAATACAATTTTAGATAGATTACCAATGTCATTATCTGGTATTACACATGTATCAGTATGTTTTGCGGGAGGAGTCTGTCCAAAATTGAATATTTTTCTAAAACAAAGTGAGTAATCTTTACCTTTAAGTACGTGATATATAATCTTGTAGCCAGGTGAGGAAAACTTACCTGGTATTTTTGTGCTCAAAATTATTTTCATAGCTATAGGTGTTTTTTAGAAGCACTATTTTTAGTGCGCTTTATTGGAGTTAATATACATGAGCTTTGAAAAGTAACTGTTATAGATATCTATAAAAGTCCAGGTAGGGTTATGCCTCCTGGACTTTTATTATGATAAAAAATTTAAAGTGACAATCAAAGTATAATGTTCACTTTATGAATTGGAGGAGATTAAAATGATACAATTAGCAGTGAAGGATGTAGAGAAAAGCTTTAGTGTATATCAGATTTTAAATGGAGTAAGTTTTGAGGTGCAGGATGATGAAAGAATAGGACTTATAGGAAAAAATGGAACAGGCAAAACGACTTTGTTAAAAATGATTATGGGTATAGAACATCAAGATAAGGGAGATATTTTTATCAAAAAAGGTGCAAAGTTAGGGTACGTAGAGCAAATACCTTATTTTGAAAATCAAATTTCGGTAAAAGACGTGCTTAAGATGGCATTTTTGAACTTACAAAACTTAAGTGATAAAATGCGCCAATTAGAAGAGGAAATGGTTCACATAAATGGTGAAGAGCTAGAGCGAAAACTTAAAAAATATGGTGAGATAAGTGAACAGTTTGAAAGTCAGGGTGGCTATGAAATAGAGGAAAATCTAAATAAAGTATGCAGCGGTTTAAGGTTTAGCCAAGACTTTTTAAGTAAGCCTTTTATGAGCTTAAGTGGTGGAGAAAAAACAACTGTTTTATTGGGAAAGGTTCTCCTAGAACAACCTGATATTTTATTACTTGATGAACCAACTAATCATTTAGATATGCATGCAATGGAATGGTTAGAGAGCTACTTAAACAGTTATAAAGGTGCTGTACTAATGATTTCACACGATCGCTACTTTCTAGATCAAGTGGCAACAAAAATCGTTGAATTAGAAAGAGGTAAAGCAACTACTTTTTATGGTAATTATTCTTATTATACAGAGGAGAAGGAAAGACTACTTCTTGCAGAATTTGAAGCTTATGAAGACCAGCAAAAGAAAATTAAGGCTATGGAAAAAGCAATTAAAAGATTACGAATATGGGCAGCGCAAGGGGATAATGAAGACTTATTTAAGAAAGCAGCTTGTATGCAAAAACGACTGGATAGAATGGAAAAGTTAGAAAAACCAGTTTTAGAAGGGGCACAAATGGCATTAAAATTTAATGAAACAGAGCGTTCAGGAAAAGACGTACTAAGGTTATGCAAAGTAGAAAAAGCCTTCCCAGATAAAATGCTTTTTAAGGAACTTGATTTTAAAGTCAATTATAGAGAACGTATTGCCATAATAGGGGACAATGGATGTGGTAAGTCAACACTTATAAAAATGATATTAGGTGAAGAAAAAGAAGATGCGGGAGAAATTCATCTAGGGACTAGGTTAAAAATTGCTTATCTTCCACAGCAGGTTCACTTCCCTAATGAAGAACTTACTGTACTTGAGACCTTTAAAGAATCTGTAGTGATGACAGAAACTAAAGCTAGGCAGACCTTAGCTAAGTTCTTGTTTTATGGAGAAGAAGTCTTTAAGAAAGTAAAAGGATTATCAGGAGGAGAAAAAAGTAGGCTGATGCTTTGTAAACTCATACAAGAAGATATCAATTTGCTGATTTTAGACGAACCTACTAATCATTTAGATATTGATTCAAGAGAAAATCTTGAAGAAGCACTGCAAAATTTTAAAGGAACGCTATTATTTATTTCACATGATAGATATTTTATAAATAAAGTAGCGGAGCGTGTGAGTGAAGTGAGTGACTATCAAATCACAAATTATACTGGAAACTATGATTATTATAAAGAAAAAGTCGTAGAGAAGAATGCAAGACTTAAGCAGGAACAATCTAAATTAGAAATAATAGAAACAGTTAGCAAAAAAGTAAGAAACAGTACTTTAGGAGGAGTAAGTACTTCTAAACTTAAGCAATTAGAAGAAAGCATCCAAAAAGCAGAAGAGAAATTTCAAAAGCTTAGTGAAGAAATGATACAGAGTGGAAATGATTATGAACGTTATATAAAACTTGAAGTAGAAAAGGGTGTAGTAGAGAAGCAATTAGATGATTTAATGGAGAAATGGTTAGCTATACAGGAGACTATAGAAAGTGGAAGATAGGTTGTATTGAAAATAAGTCAAGTAGAAGTTAGAATAGAAGAAAATATAGAATGATGAAGAGGTAGAGCATGGACGAAATCATATGGAGAGACTGGTGCTTTAAGGTAGCAGAAGAATATCCTATTTTCGGAAAAACCAAAATAGAAGCAACAAAAGATGAATTAGAAGAAGTTTTTTATGTGTATTGCGAAGAATTAACAGAGGAGATTTGTGAGGATTTATATCAGCAGTATTTATATGCTTATGAATAGACCGCTCTAGGAATAATAGAGCGATGAAGAATAAATAAGGAACCCAAGAGGTTCCTTATTTTATTTGAAACATGTTAAAGCATGATTTATTTAGCAGCGAGTTGGCTGAGTTCGATAACGATTTTGGTTGCAAGAAGCATATGATTGACAACGGCAAATTCATACTTACCATGACAGTTGTAACCACCTGTAAAGATATTAGGGCAAGGAAGACCCATGAAAGAAAGTCTAGCGCCATCTGTACCTCCACGAATAGGTTCAAGAACAGGGGTAACACCAACGTTGGCAAATGCTTTTTTGGCGAG
>JAHLFQ010000074.1 GCA_018883705.1 Candidatus Cellulosilyticum pullistercoris | reverse complement strand
GCACCTATTTTGCTGCTAGATGAAGCAACATCGGCATTAGATAATGAATCGGAGCAACTAGTACAAGAAGCTTTAAATAGATTGATGGCAAATAGGACAACACTCATGATTGCCCATAGACCTTCTACAATAGCATTAGCAGATGAGGAGATTCGTTTAGCTTGATTAAAAGAAGATATAAGAAAAAGGTATTAATTTTTTATTAAGATTTGGTAAGGAAAGATGAAGTGCTAGTGGGAGTATAAGAGGATGTAGAAAGCGAATAGGAATTTGTAGACAAATAAATAATATTAAGTGAATAACTAATATACAAGTGCAACAATAGAATTTATGTTTTAAAGATTTTAATAGCAAATAAGTTTAAAAATATATAAATAATTAAGTTAATATAATAGATATATGAGAAGTAAAAGATTGACAGGGTATCGTAATAATAGTATGATTATCTTGAATTTATTATTTATAAATTTATTAATCATATAATGGAGGATGGGATTATGGCATATTTAATTAATGATGATTGTATTAGTTGTGGAGCTTGTGCAGCTGAATGTCCAGTAGGATGTATTTCAGAAGGAGATAGCAAATACGTTATCGACGCTGACACTTGTATCGAATGTGGATCATGTGCATCTGTATGTCCAGTTGGTGCTCCAAACCCAGAAGCATAATAGAAAATTTGAGTTAGTAAAGATAAAATGATAAAACACCAAGTTAAAAAACTTGGTGTTTTATTTTTGCTTTCATTTTTATATTGTATTAAAGTAAAAATGGAATAGGAGCTACTATAAAGTGGAGATAATAAAAAGTATAGTTAATAATAGTTGTTGAGTCGTGTTAGAAAATGTGATAAAATATTTAATTGTGATAAATTACGGAAAGAGAGATTGAACCATGAGCGATATGAAGATAATTAATATAGCTGTTATTGCCCACGTTGATGCTGGTAAATCTACACTTGTAGATGCCTTTTTAAATCAAAGTGGTGTCTTTAGAGCAAATGAAGAACGTGTAGATTGTGTTATGGATAGTAATGACCTTGAAAGAGAAAGAGGGATTACTATTTATTCTAAAAACTGCTCTATCAAGTATGGAGATTATAAAATTAATATTGTAGATACACCAGGACACAGTGACTTCTCATCAGAAGTTGAACGTGTTATTCGTACGGTAGACACAGTAATCCTTTTAGTAGATTCTATTGAAGGACCTATGCCACAAACTCGTTTTGTACTTCAAAAATCATTAGAGTTAGGACTAAGACCAATTCTTGTTATTAATAAAATTGATAAACCAAATCATAGAGCAGAAGAAGTAGTAGATATGACATTTGACTTATTTGTTGATCTTCAAGCTAATGATGAGCAACTTGATTTCCCAATCCTTTATGGAATTGGTAAACAAGGAATTATGCAATATGAATTAACAGATGAAGGTAAAGATATTCAGCCACTTCTTGAAACAATCGTAAAACAAGTAGGAGAATATCCAAAAGATGATGAAGCGCCACTTCAAATGCAGGTAAGTGCACTTGCATACGATAACTTCGTAGGTCGTCTTGGTATTGGACGTATTTACAAAGGTAAAATCAAAGAAGGACAAACAGTAGAAATTGTAGATAATGATGGAAAAAGCAGAAATGCGAAAGTAACAAAAGTTATGGTGTATGAAGGCCTTAAACAAGTTGCTGTTCCAGAAGCAACAAGTGGAGATATTGTTGTAATTGCTGGTGTTCCAGATATCTCTATTGGAGAGACTGTTGGTGAAATTGGTAAAGTAGAGCCTATGACACCAATCCATATTGAAGAACCTACACTTTCTATGAACTTCCTTGTTAATAGTTCACCTTTTGCTGGACAAAGTGGTAAATTTGTAACAACAAGACATATTAAAGACCGTCTTGAAAAAGAAACTGAAATTAATGTAGGTCTTAGAGTAGAGCCAATGGATACAACAGATGGTTATCGTGTATCTGGTCGTGGTGAACTTCACTTATCAGTTCTTATTGAAAATATGAGACGTGAAGGTTATGAACTAGGTGTTTCTAAGCCAGAAGTTATTATGCACCGCGATGAAGCAGGTAAACTTGTAGAGCCGGTAGAACGCGTTGTGATTTCTGTGCCAGATGAATACTCAGGTACAGTCATTAGTAAATTAAACCTTCGTAAAGGTATGATGCAAAGTATGGAACCAGAAAATGGACATATTCGCATTGAATACCTTTGTACAACACGTGCGCTTCTTGGATTTAGAAGTGAATTAATCACAGATTCAAGAGGTGAAGCAACAATGGTTAGACGAATTGAAGGTTATACTGAGTACGTTGGTGATCTTCCAAGAAGATCCAATGGTGCGTTAATTGCTCAAGAAGCTGGAACAACAATGGGATATGCACTTAACTCGCTTGAAGATAGAGGTATTCTATTTGTTAAACCAGGTACTGAAGTTTATCAAGGTATGATTATTGGACAAAATAATCGTAAAGAAGATATGACTGTTAACCCATGTAAAAATAAGAAAATGACAAATACACGTTCAGCAGGTGCTGACGATGCTATCCGTTTATCACCACCAAGAATCTTTACGCTTGAAGAAGCTTTAGAGTTTATTGAAGATGATGAATTAGTAGAAGTAACACCAGATAGTATCAGACTTCGTAAGAAGATTCTTGATGAAGGTGAAAGAACAAGAGCGGCTAGAAGTAAGAAATAGACGATTTTAAGTCAATTATTAAATAGAGAAAGGCCTCAGGTATTATACGTAATATCTGAGGTCTTTTTCTATTTATTTAGCCTAACGAGTTGGTGTGGTGATCTGTAAAAAATATATATCATTTATTTCAACGATGTAGTAAATGAGAAAAAATAAATCATAAACAAATAATTATAAGATTTTTTTTAGTTAAAAATTATGTAAACTTATGATTGTTAGAGGAAGAGATAAAGCAAGAAGTCTAGGCTACTAGCCAGTGAAACAATTCTAGTTGACATGAATAGAGTTAGTTCACATAAAACAAGAGCTGTTTCATATTTCCTTTGAATTATCAAAGATAAGATAAGAAGATTAGACATAAAATTAAATGAAATTGTTGACACTACTAATTAATGTTGCTAAAATACTAATAAATTAATAATAGCAAAAAATGCAGTGAAAGAGAATGACTGTTGCAAAATCAATTTCAGAGAGCTAGTGGTTGGTGAGAACTAGTATTGTAGCATATAGTAAATCACTCTTGAGCAGAATTTCTGAAAGGTAAGATTAACTAAGTAAGAAACTTCCGGAGACCCCGTTATAGGCAAGGATTTAATAGAATCTAGTGAGTGGATAGTTTAATGCATAGCATGAAGACTATCAAAATGGGTGGTAACACGTGGAATATTCCTCGTCCCGTTAATGGGATGGGGTTTTTTTGTATAAAATTTAATATTCTAAATATTGAACAATATAATGTTATTTGAAGGAGGAGCCTATATGAAATTGTCTGATGTAATGATACGGTGTTTGCAAGAAGAGCAGGTGGATACAATTTTTGGGTATCCAGGTGCGGCAGTAATGGATATATACGAAGCTTTAAGAAGTTCATCTATACATCATGTCCTGGTCCGTCAAGAGCAGTCAGCCGTTCACTGTGCTAGCGGCTATGCAAGAACCACTGGCAAGGTTGGTGTATGTATAGCAACATCAGGACCTGGAGCAACTAATTTAATCACAGGAATAGCAACTGCATATATGGATTCCATTCCTATTGTCATTTTTACAGGGCAGGTAAAATCTAATCTTATAGGAAGAGATGTATTTCAAGAAGTAGACATCACTGGAGCTACAGAACCTTTTATCAAACATAGCTATCTGATTAAAGATCCTAATGAATTCCCACGTATCATGAAAGAAGCATTTTATATTGCACGTACAGGCAGGCCAGGTCCAGTACTTATAGATATTCCAATGGATTATCAGGCTGTTCAAATAGATTATCGTCTACCTAAGACAGTAAACATTAGAGGGTATAAACCTACTATTGAAGGGCATATTGGACAGATTAAAAAGGCACTGAAATTATTACAAAATAGTAAATGGCCACTCATATGTGTAGGTGGCGGTGTGATTCTAGCAAATGCAAAAGAAACACTTAAAAAGTTTGTGGAAAAGTCTCATATACCTATGGTACATACATTAATGGGAATTGGTGCCCTTGATACAAATCATGAATACAATTTGGGTATGATAGGAAGTCATGGTTATGCACATTCTAACTGGGCACTTAAACATGCAGATACGATTTTATTTATTGGAGCACGCATCGCAGACCGAGCGGTGACTAATGCTGGTATATTAGATGAAAATGCAAACATTATACATATAGATGTAGATCCTGCAGAAATAGGTAAGATCACAGCTGCTAATATTCCAATAGTAGGTGATGCCAAGAAAGTATTAGAGGAAATGCTACCAATGATTGCAACATTAGAAACAAATAAGTGGTGTGAGATGATCAGAAGACGCAAGAAAGAAAAACAAGAAGTCCATCCACAAGATGCTGTTAATCCGAAGTTAGTTATAAAAACACTTTCTGGTTTGTTAGATGAAGAAACTATCATTGTCACAGATGTAGGGCAGAACCAATTTTGGACTGTAAGAAATATGGAGCTTAAAGGAAATAGAAAATTGATTGGTTCAGGTGGTTTTGGCACGATGGGTTATTCGCTTCCAGCAGCTATTGGAGCAGCTGTTGGAAATAAGGAGAAGAAAGTAGTAAGTATATTTGGAGATGGTAGTTTTCAAATGAGCTTATTTGAATTAGGAACTTTAATTCAAGAACACGTCAAACCGCTGATTATTTTATTTAATAATAGTGGACTTGGTATGGTTAGAGAATTACAAAGAAATACTGAGCTTAAAGAGTATGGTGTGGCATTAAATTGTAATCCAGACTTTACAAAATTAGTGGCGTCTTATGGCATTTTAACAAAGAGAGTACAAAGTGGTGAAGAAGTAGAAACTGCTCTTAAAGAAGCGCTTGCAAGTGATGTACCTTACTTTTTGGAATTTATCGTAAGTGATAAGGAATCAACTTTATAAATAGAATATATGAGTGAACTTAATGAGATAGAAAAGAGGGATAAGCATGAAAAAACACGTATTATCTGTGCTAGTAGAGAATCATTCAGGTGTACTAAGTCGTGTTTCAGGTCTATTTAGTAGACGTGGATACAACATTGATAGTTTGTCGGTTGGAGAAACAGAAGATCCTAAGATCTCACGTATGACTATTGTAGCGGATGCTGATGAATACACTTTAGAGCAAATTAAGAAGCAACTTAATAAGCTGATAGATGTGATTAAGATAATTGAGCTTAAAGAAGAAAATGCCATCTATAGGGAGTTAGCACTCATTAAGATTGCAGCAACAAAAGAAAATCGAGCTGAAATTATTGAAATTGCTAATATCTTTAGAGCCCACATTGTAGATGTAGCCAGTAAAGCAGTTGTTATTGAAGCAACTGGAGATCAAGGAAAGATTAATGCACTTACTAATATGCTGATGCCTTACGGGATTAAGGAAGTCATTCGAACAGGCCTGACTGCCCTGGAAAGAGGTGAAAAGGAACTTAAAAACTAAATACAAATTAGAAGGGAGATTAGTATGGCAAACTTTGTTAGAATTTTTGATACGACTTTAAGAGATGGAGAGCAATCCCCAGGTTGTAGTATGAATCTGAAAGAAAAACTTGAAATGGCCAACCAGCTCGATAAATTAGGTGTGGATATTATGGAAGCAGGATTTGCAATTGCTTCTCCTGGAGACTTCGCTTCTGTAAAGTCTATTGCTAAAAGCATAAAAAATAGTTCAGTAGCAAGTCTTGCACGTGCACTTACAAAGGATATTGATGCAGCGGCTGAAGCGCTTAAGGAAGCTAAATTTCCAAGAATACATACTTTTATTGCAACGTCTGACATTCATATGGCTTACAAACTAAAGATGACACCAGATCAGGTACTACAGCAAGCAAAAGAAATGGTGAAGTATGCTAAGAAATATTGTAGTGATATTGAGTTCTCTGCTGAAGATGCTTCAAGAAGTAATCCAGAATTTCTTTACAAGGTATTTGAAGCAGTTATTCAAGCAGGGGCAACAACGATTAATGTACCAGATACTGTGGGTTATACGTCGCCTGAAGAATTTGTAGCACTTATTAGAGGGATTAAGCAAAATGTGCCTTCTATAGATAAAGCTATTATTTCAGTTCATTGCCATAATGATTTAGGTTTAGCTGTAGCTAATTCACTTGCAGCTATTGGTGCAGGTGCTATGCAGATTGAGTGTACGGTAAATGGTATTGGTGAAAGAGCAGGTAACGCCGCATTAGAAGAAGTCGTTATGAATCTTAATACGAGAAAAGATATTTATGGCGTTGAAACAAGAATCAATACAAAAGAAATTTATAAAACAAGTAAGCTTCTTAGTAGTATTACAGGGGTTAGAGTACAACCTAATAAAGCCATTGTAGGAGAAAATGCCTTTGCACATGAGTCAGGTATTCATCAACATGGTATGCTTGCTAACAAAGAAACCTATGAAATCATGACACCTGAATCTATTGGACTTAACGAAAATAAACTCGTTCTTGGAAAACATTCAGGACGACATGCATTTGAAGATAAAATTGTATCTATGGGCTATGAATTAGATGAGGATGCTTTAACGAAAGCATTTGAAGAATTTAAAGTACTTGCAGATAAGAAAAAAGAAATTACAGATCGTGACTTAGAAGCACTTGTTTGCCGTAAAGTCATTCAGGTACCTGAATACTATAAACTTGATAGATTTGTTATTAATTCAGGTAATACCATTACAACGACTTCTTGTATGCGTCTTCTTACTAAAACAGGTCATGTTTTAGAAGAAGTTGTTTCATCATATGATGGACCTATTGATGCTTCTTATAAAGCCATTGACCGCTTAGTAGGTAAGAAATTTATATTAGAGGATTTTGTCATCAATGCTGTAACAGGCGGTACGGATGCTCAAGGTGAAGTAAATGTCAAAATCAAAAACAAAGATCGTGTTTATAATGGCCACGGTGTCAGTATGGATATTGTTGAAGCGAGTATATTAGCTTATATTTCTGCAATTAATAGCATGCTTTATGATCAAGAAGAAAATGGAAGGTAACAAGTATATAAAGGAGATGAAATCAAATGGGAATGACCATGACACAGAAAATATTAGCAGCACATGCTGGGCTTGAGAAAGTAGTAGCAGGACAATTAATAGAGGCTAATCTTGACCTCGTACTAGGGAATGATATTACTTCACCTGTGGCGATTAAGGAATTTAATAAAATTGGATGTGACTGTGTTTTTAATAAAAGCAAAATTGCATTAGTGCCAGACCATTTTACACCTAATAAAGATATTAAAGCAGCAGAGCAGTGCAAATTCCTACGTGAGTTTGCTAATAGTCAAGAGATTGAAAACTACTTTGAAGTAGGACAAATGGGTATTGAACATGCACTTATTCCAGAAAAAGGTTTAGCAGTCCCAGGCGATGTTATTATTGGCGCAGATTCACATACATGTACTTATGGCGCACTTGGTGCATTTTCTACAGGAATTGGTAGTACAGATATGGCAGCTGGTATGGCAACGGGGAAGGCTTGGTTTAAAGTGCCTTCTGCACTTAAATTTGTTTTAACAGGTGCCCCTACAAAATACGTAACGGGTAAAGATATTATTTTACATATTATTGGTATGATTGGTGTAGATGGCGCGCTTTATAAATCAATGGAATTTGTAGGAGATGGAATTGCTAATCTATCTATGGATTCTCGTCTTGCTATGGCCAATATGGCTATTGAAGCTGGAGCAAAAAATGGGATCTTTCCAGTGGATGAGAAAACACTTGAATTCGTTAAAGAACACAGCACGAAACCTTATACGGTTTATGAAGCAGATGAAGATGCTGAGTATGATGCAGTGTATGAGATTGATTTATCTAAGATTCGCCCAACTGTTGCATTTCCTCATCTTCCAGAGAATACAAAAACAGTTGATGAAGAAGGTGTTACAGAAGTTAAAATCGATCAAGTTGTAATCGGTTCATGTACAAATGGTCGTATGGAAGACCTTCGTATGGCTAGAGATATCTTAAAAGGTAAAAAAGTGCATTCTACAGTACGTTGTATTGTCTTTCCGGGGACACAAAAAATTTATTTACAAGCACTTGAAGAAGGGATTGTAAAGGATTTAATTGAAGCAGGTGCAGTATTTAGTACTTCAACATGTGGTCCATGCTTAGGTGGACATATGGGGATTTTAGCCGCAGGAGAAAGAGCTGTTTCTACCACAAACCGTAACTTTGTTGGACGTATGGGACATGTAGAATCAGAAGTTTACCTTGCAAGTCCAGCTGTAGCAGCTGCATCAGCAGTAACTGGTTATATTACAAATCCTGAAACTTTATAGGATGATAAAAGAGCAGATTTAGTATATATAAATGAAAATAGATATGGGAAGATGTAAGCAGATGTAGAACGGGAGTACCTTGGGGAAGGTCAGTTAAAAAGGTTTGAAGTTAAATGGTAAAGAAATAAAAGGAGGCATAAATACATGAATGCAAAAGGGACCGTATTTCGTTATGGAGATAATGTAGATACAGATGTTATTATTCCAGCACGTTATTTAAATACATCAAATGGAAAAGAACTTGCTGCTCATTGTATGGAAGACATTGATGCAAACTTTGTAAAAGAAGTTAAAAAGGGAGACATTATTGTAGCAGATAAGAACTTTGGTTGTGGATCATCACGTGAGCATGCACCACTTGCAATTAAAGAAGCAGGGGTATCTTGTGTCATTGCTAGAACCTTTGCACGTATTTTCTATCGCAATGCCATTAATATTGGACTTCCAATCTTAGAATGTGAAGCGGCTGCAGATGGAATTAAAAAAGGGGATGAAGTAGAAATTAATTTTGACACAGGTGTGATTACTAATATAACAAAAGGGGAGACATATAAGGCACAACCTTTCCCAACATTTATGCAAGATATTATTAAACAAGGTGGTTTAGTTAGTAAAATTAAAGCTCAAGTCTAAGCGATGTGAATATAGGTTAGAGCATATGGGGAGGTAGGTTATGGGAGTTGCATTTTGGGGACTATTTATTGGGGTATTTGTAGTGCCCATAATCCTCTTGGGTATAGCTACGTTTATTATGAATCGTTTATTACAAAAAATAGATGATGATGGCGATTCATTTGATACAAAAACAGAAGAAATTACTGGGTATGAGTCGGCTATTAAATTAGCAATAGAAACGATTATTCATCCAAGTCAAGTGATAGAAGCAGGAAAGATTACTCGTTATGAGAGTGAAGACTATAGGAGATGGCTCTTTGGTGTAGCTGGAATGATAGGTGTTATAATGCCTATCATAACACAGGGGATAAGAGGTATTTTAAGCGGAGTGCTCGGTGTATTTACTAGCCTACTAGGTGTTTGGATTGGGAGCTGGTTCTTTGTAGGATTTAGAACTCTACTTTTTAGATACATAGGAGGCATTAATCTAGACTATCAAGAAGGAAAACAAGTATTTCGTATTGTTTTTTTGAGTAATTACATACTAACAACAATTATAAACCTTATTTCGAGCTTAGTTCCTAATTTTTTGGTGATTCATTTAAATGCTTATGTAGATCAAATTACTTCTATTAGTTTATTAGGAATTTTGGCTTGGATATGGATAGAAGTTATTTATTATTTTCTTTTAACAAAACGCTATAAGTTAAGGAGTAGAGAGAGTCTATTAAAGCTTATTTTGATGATTTTAGCAAGTTTAGGAATAGTAGTCGTCATAGGTAGTATGATGTTTATGATATTCCTAGCTACAGTGTGGGTAAGGATATAGGATGAAAAGCATGTGAGTAATAGTAATTTATAGAACAAAGATTAAATCATAAAAAAGAAAGAAGGGATGGTAATGGAGTATAGAATTGTAACTCTTCCAGGAGATGGAATTGGCCCAGATATTGTTAAGGAAGCCGTTAAAGTTTTAGATAAAGTTGCCGAGGTTTATGGACATACATTTACATATGATGAAAAGTTAATGGGAGGATGCGCCATTGATAAAGTAGGTTCCTCATTGCCACAAGAAACAATTGATGCGTGTTTAAAAGCAGATGCAGTCCTTCTTGGTGCAGTAGGAGGTCCGAAATGGGATAACCTTCCTAATGGAGACCGTCCAGAAAAAGGACTTCTAGGGATTCGTGGCGCCTTAAAGCTTTTTGCAAATCTTCGTCCAGCTATTTTATATCCACAACTTAAACATGCCACACCTCTTAAAGAGGAAATTGTGGGTGATGGTCTTGATATTTTAATTGTTAGAGAGCTTACAAGTGGTATTTACTTTGGAGAGAAAAATAAAGTAGTTTGTGAAGAAGATGATAGCAAAACTTATGCTTCTGACTTAGAAAAGTATACAGTAGCTGAAATTGAACGTATCGTGCGAGTAGGTTTTAATGCGGCCATGAAACGCGGTAAGAAGGTTTGTGTAGTAGATAAAGCGAATGTGTTAGAATCTTCTAGACTTTGGAGAGTTGTTGTTAATCGTGTGGCAAAAGACTATCCAGAAGTTGAGTATTCTTTTATGTACGTAGATAATGCCGCCATGCAGCTTGTAGTCAATCCAAAGCAATTTGATGTCATCATTACTTCTAATATCTTTGGAGATATTTTGTCCGATGAGGCAAGTATTATTACAGGATCTATTGGCATGTTATCTTCAGCTTCTCTTGGAGAAGGAAGCTTGGGGCTTTATGAACCAAGTCATGGAAGTGCACCAGATATTGCAGGACAAAACAAGGCCAATCCACTTGCAACCATTCTTTCAGCAGCCATGATGCTCCGTTATTCATTAAACTTAGAAACAGAAGCAAAAGCTATTGAAGAAGCGGTGATGAAGGTATTAGATGCAGGGTATCGTACAGGAGACATTATGAGTGAGGGCATGAAGCAAGTAGGTACGGTAGAAATGGGTAACTTAGTTGTAAATCATATTAAGTAAAATAAAAGTATATAAATAATGGTAATGATTAAAAACAAAAAATGATATGAATAAAAAAGGAAGCGATAAAATGAGTAGAATTATTTATTTAGATGGACAATATGTAAATGAAGAAGATGCAAAGGTATCTGTATTTGATCATGGCGTATTATATGGAGATGGTGTTTTTGAGGGCATTAGAGCTTACAATGGTCGTATCTTTAGATGTGAAGACCATATTGATAGGCTTTATGCAGCAGCAAAAGCTATCATGCTTGAGATTCCTCTTACAAAAGAAGAGATGACAGAAGTTCTTCTTGAAACTTGTAGACGAAATAACCTTCGTGATGGCTATATCCGCCTAGTTGTAACTAGAGGTAAAGGAGACCTTGGACTTAATCCACTCAACTGTGCTAAGCCTTCTGTATTTTGTATTGCAGCAGATATTACCATGTATCCTGAAGAAATGTATGAGAAAGGAATGCCTATTATCACATCTGTTCAAAGACGTAATAAAGCAACTATCGTAGATCCACAGATTAAATCACTTAACTATTTAAATAATATTTTAGCTAAAATGGAAGCAAATCGTGCAGGAGTTCCAGAAGCTTTAATGCTTAATCATGATGGCGTTGTTGCTGAAGCAACTGGAGACAATATCTTTATTATTAAAGATGGCGTTGTTTACACTCCTCCAGTTTACATAGGGATTCTAGATGGTATTACAAGAAAAACTGCTATGGAAGTAGCAAGAGGTCTTGGTTATGAAGTGGTAGAAAAAGAGTTTACATTATTTAATGTTTATAATGCAGATGAATGTTTCTTAACAGGTACTGCAGCAGAAGCGATTCCAGTAAGTATGGTTGATGGTAGAGTGATTGGAACAGGTCATGCAGGACCTATGACAAAGGCAATACTTAAAGCATTTAAAGAATTTGCAAATGCTAATGGAACAGAAATCTTCAAGTAGGACTTTAGATAATAAGTGTTCATTGGGAGTATAGACAAATAATAGACTGAAGAAATGAGGGAGTAGACTATGAAAAGTGATTGCGTAAAGGTGGGACCACAAAGGGTGCCACACCGTTCATTATTTAAAGCAATGGGGTATATCGATGAAGAAATTGAAAAACCATTAGTAGCAGTTGTGACAGCTAAAAGTGAAATTGTACCAGGTCATTCACATCTTGATAAAATTTCAGAAGCTGTTAAAACAGGTATTCGTATTGCAGGTGGAACACCTATTGAAATACCAGCTATTGGTGTATGTGATGGGATTTCAATGGGTCATGCGGGAATGAAGTATTCACTAGTAACTAGAGAACTTATTGCAGATTCTATTGAATGTATGACAGCAGCACATGCCTTTGATGCTATGGTACTTGTACCAAACTGTGATAAAATCGTGCCAGGTATGCTTATGGGAGCCGCCAGAATGAATCTTCCTACAGCACTTGTAAGTGGTGGACCAATGCTTGCAGGAATGGTGAATGGTAAAAAAGCAAATCTTTCAGTGACATTTGAAGCTGTAGGTGCCTATAAGGCAGGAAAGATTACAGAAGAGGAATTAAAAGAGTATGAAGACCATGCTTGCCCAGGATGTGGCTCCTGTTCAGGTATGTATACGGCCAACAGTATGAACTGTATGTGTGAAGTTTTAGGGATTGCACTTCCAGGAAATGGTGCCACACCAGCTGTTTTTGCAGATCGAATTCGTCTTGCTAAATATACAGGAATCGCTGTAATGGATATGCTTAAGAAAGATATAAAGATTTGTGACATCTTAAATGAGAAAGCATTCCATAATTCATTAACGGTAGATATGGCACTTGGATGTAGTACGAACACTATGCTTCACCTTCCAGCTATTGCACATGAGGCAGGGGTACATATTAATCTGGATATGGCTAATGAAATTAGTTCACATACGCCAAATCTTTGTCATCTTGCACCAGCAGGTCATCACCATATGGAGGATCTTCACTTTGCAGGTGGTGTAGCAGCTGTTATGAAAGAGTTAACTAAGAAAGGTCTTTTAGATACCTCTCTTATGACTGTAACAGGTAAAACGATTGCTGAGAATTTAGAAAAGGTAACTAATAAAAATCCAGAAGTCATTCGTCCAATTGAAAATCCTTATTCAGCAACAGGTGGAATTGCTGTTCTTAAAGGAAATCTTGCAGAAAATACTTGTGTTGTTAAGCGTTCTGCAGTTGCAAAAGAAATGCTTGTTAATACAGGTAAGGCTAAAGTTTTTAATAGTGAAGAAGAAGCGACAGCAGCAATCTTAGGTGGAAAAATCGAAAAAGGTGATGTCGTTGTCATTCGCTATGAAGGACCAAAAGGTGGACCAGGTATGAGAGAAATGCTTGAGCCAACAGCATGTCTTGCAGGTATGGGGCTTGATAAAGATGTGGCTCTTATTACAGATGGACGTTTTTCAGGTGCTACAAGAGGAGCTTGCATTGGTCATGTTTCTCCAGAGGCAGCTGAAGGGGGACTCATTGCTCTTGTCGAAGATGGTGATTTAATTAGTATTGATATGGATGCTTGTACCATCAGCTTAGATGTAGATGATGAAGTCATTGCACAAAGAAGAGCAGCTTGGGTAAAACCAGAACCAAAAGTAAAAACAGGTTATTTAGCACGTTATGCAAAGCTCGTTTCTTCTGCTAATACAGGTGCTATCTTTAAAGCATAGGAGGTAGAAGATGAAAATTAATGGCGCACAAATACTGATTGAATGTTTAGTAGAACAAGGCGTAGATACTGTATTTGGCTATCCAGGTGGTCAGGCTCTTAATATTTATGATGCTTTATATAAAAATAGTGATCGCATCACGCATATCTTAACAGCTCATGAGCAAGGTGCTTCTCATGCAGCTGATGGTTATGCAAGAGCAACAGGAAAAGTGGGTGTATGTATTGCAACATCAGGACCGGGAGCAACAAACCTTGTAACAGGTATTGCGACAGCTTATATGGACTCTGTACCTATGGTGGCTATTACAGGTCAAGTGCCTAATTCACTTATAGGAAAAGATAGTTTTCAAGAAGTAGATATCACGGGGATCACGATGTGTATTACAAAGCACAACTATATCGTTAAAGAGGTAAAAGATTTAGCACCTACTTTAAGAGAAGCCTTTTATATTGCACAAAGTGGTAGACCAGGGCCTGTACTTGTAGATATTCCTAAAGATGTAACAGCAGCACTTTGCGAGTATGAATATCAAATGCCCAAAATGATTACACCACAGATAGAAACAATTTGTAATCATGATCTTGAAGTGGTAGCTGACCTGATTAAAACATCAGAAAAGCCAATGATTTATAGTGGTGGAGGGACAATTATTAGTGGTGCGTATAAAGAAGTGCTTCAACTAGCAGAAAAAATTGATGCACCAGTAGCTACATCTCTTATGGGACTTGGAAGTTTCCCTGAAACCCATAGACTTTCTACAGGTATGGTAGGGATGCATGGTAGTAAAGCTTCTAATCTTGGCTTTACAAACTGTGACCTCCTTATTGCATTAGGCGCAAGATTTAGCGACCGTGTCATTAGTGATGTGACGCAATTTGCACCACATGCAACCATTATTCATATTGATGTGGACCCAGCTGAAATTGGTAAAAATGTACCTGTTGGTGCGTCTGTTGTAGGAGATGTGAAAGCTATTTTAAATAAGCTTCTACCACTTGTTTCTAAAGTAGAACATCCTAAGTGGAATGCACAAATTAAGGCTTGGAAAGATGAATTTAAGTATGATTATCAAAGTGGTGAGCATTTAAGTCCGCAATATATTATGAGAAACATTTATGACCAAACAGGAGGAAAAGCAATCATTACAACAGAAGTTGGACAGCATCAAATGTGGGCAGCACAGTTCTTTAATTATACAAAGCCTCGTACTTATATTAGCTCAGGTGGCTTAGGGACAATGGGTTATGGTACAGGTGCAAGTATAGGCGCTCAAATTGGGGAGCCAGAAAAGCAAGTGATTCATATCGCAGGAGATGGTTCTTTCCGTATGAACTGCAATGAACTAGCTACTATTTCACATTACGATGTACCTGTTATTATTATAGTAATGAATAACACAACCTTAGGTATGGTTAGACAGTGGCAAACTGCTTTTTATGAGCAGCACTATTCAGAGTCCACACTAGATAGAGGGCCTGATTTTAAACTTCTAGCAGAAGCTTATGGGGTCAAAGGCTATGATATTCGAACACAGGAAGAGTTTAATGAAGCCTTTGATGAAGCATTAAGACGTGGTAAGCCGGCTGTACTCAATTGCTTTATAGGGATAGATGAAAAAGTTTTACCAATGGTGGCACCGGGTGCAGCTATTGATCAACTTATTTTAGAATAACTAAATAAAATAAAAAGCAAAGAAGAAGATGTAAGAAAGAGATCTTCTTCTTTGCTTTTTGCTTGTTATCATTTTGGAGAAATAAACGCTTATGAAGAAATGAGTTTTTGTTTTAAGCTAAGGGCATGGTCTTTAATACGAGGAGGACATCCAACAGCTGATAAGATAGTAGAGAGATATTGCTTACAAATTTCTTTTTTGTCAAGCTTGTAAGCAACTGCAGCAATTAAATAGGTAAATGTAAGCTCATCCATACCTAAAATAGGGAAAGAGTCCGTAGAGAAGGCCTCGCATAATCCAGTATAAGCACGTTCTAAAAAATCATATTCTTCTTGAGTGTTGCCTAAATCACGATAAAGCCATGCGATATGAAGTGCAATATAAGCTTGTTCGCCTATCTTACTTTTACGCGTGATACAAGCAACTAGGGCTAGCTTATGTTTTAGGATAGCTTCTTCAATGGTAGGATATTCATGATAAGAGGGGTGGGGTTTATCTTTGGAAAACTGAGCCTTAAGCCATTCCTTTTGCTTGGGAAGTAATGGGCCTAATGTTTTAGAAAGAACACTATACCCACAACTTGGACAAACAATGACATCATAGAGAAGAGGATTGATAAGGGAATAGTGTGCACATAAGTCAACATCAATAGAAACAAGTTGGTTTCTACCTGAACGAATTGCTTTGCTTTTAAACGTTTCATTACATAATGGACAAGTATAGGACTTATCATAAAGTGCATCTTTAATGTCGTCACTAATGCACATATATATCACATCCTTTCATATTAAATATAGTATAGGCTATTTTAAGATAATAAGCTAATCAAGATTATGTTAAATTATAAAGTCATGAAGCCTCTGTAAGAAAAATATTGTCAAAAAAAGTAGCACAAGACATACTTGTGCTCGCATAAGATATATTAAAAGATGATTAGAAAATTAAAAAAGAATAAAAAAAGATGCACACAATATGAGAATCATGAATAGTATATACTATAGAAGTTAAAATGGTATAGTATCCCCTTTAATAGGATGTAATGAAGAAGATACCTTAATTTATTTAAAATAATGAGCTTAGGACTTAGGTCTATTTTAACTGATACAAAAGATTGCCCTAGCGTACTTAAACCGGTAAGGTACGTAGAAGTCACTTGATGGTAGTATATTTTCTAAATATATTATTATTAAGTCTTAAGCCCATTTAAAAATATATATAATCTAACTATTATTAGATATATGCTAGAATATTTATTCGTATGACGAATTTTAAACTATGAGCCCTCTTTATCCTATGGATAAAGGGGGTTTAGTTATGTTATTCTTTCTTGTTTGATGATAAGATTTATGAGTCGACAAAATAAATGATAATTATATTTAAGTAAGATATTGACAAAATTAATTCCTAGTGATAAGCTAGGAAATGTAATTCCGAGTGATGAACTAGGAATTGGAGGTGAAGAAGATGCGATTATCAACAAAAGGGAGATATGGTCTTCAGGCTATGGTTGATTTAGGGGTTTATTCAAAGGAAAGACACATATCTTTAAAAAGCATAGCAGAGAGACTGTCTATGTCGGAAAATTACTTAGAACAACTTATGGCACTCCTAAAGAAAAATAAATTAATTGTAAGTACAAGAGGTGCACAAGGAGGGTATGCTTTAGCTAAAAAGCCAGAAGAAATAACAATTGGTGAGATTTTACGAGCATTAGAAGGCTCGCTAGCACCTACCGACTGCACTTGCAAAACTAATACGATACACTGCGCATTAGATGGCAAATGTGTAACGAAATCTGTATGGGAAAAAATTAGAGATAGTATTGACAAAGTGGTAGATGGTATTACCCTCGACCAACTTATGGAAGACTATGAGAAAATAAATGAAAACGCTTCACAAACATATTATATTTAATGAGCCTGAGGAGGTTAGACAATGAATAAAATTTATTTTGACAATGCAGCAACAACACCTGTTCATAAAGAAGTTGTAGAGGCTATGCTTCCTTATTTTACAGAAAACTTTGGAAATCCATCAAGTGTTTATCAAATTGCTCAAATTAATAAAAAAGCAGTAGATGATTCAAGAGAGACAATTGCTAAGGCAATAGGTGCACAAGCAAATGAAATCTTCTTTACAAGTGGTGGTTCAGAAGCGGATAACTGGGCAATTAAAGGGATTGCTTTAGCTCATAAAAATAAAGGTAACCATATTATTACAACTAAAATTGAGCATCATGCAGTGCTTCATACATGCGAATTTTTAGAAAAGAATGGCTTTGAGGTAACTTATCTTGATGTAGATGAAAATGGTATGGTACATCCAGAAGATGTAGAAGCGGCTATTAAAGAAACAACTATTCTGATTTCAATTATGTACGCTAATAATGAAATTGGAACAATTAATCCAATTAAAGAAATTGGTGCGATTGCAAAAGCACATAAAATACCATTTCACACAGATGCTGTGCAAGCAATCGGGCAAGTAAGAATTGATGTTAAAGAAGAAAACATTGATTTACTTTCTTTATCAGCACATAAAATTAACGGGCCAAAAGGAATGGGTGTTCTTTACATCAGAAGAGGTTTAAAAATTGAAAATCTTATTCATGGTGGTGCACAAGAAAGAGGAAGACGTGCAGGAACAGAGAATGTACCAGGTATCGTAGGTCTTGCAAAAGCTATGGAAATTGCATATACAGATTTTGAAGCAAAAATCGAAAAGATGACTGCGCTTAGAGATAAACTTATAAAAGGACTCTTAGAGAACATTCCTTATACAAAACTTAATGGACATCCAACAATGAGACTAGCTAATAACTCTAATATTGGTGTAGAATATGTAGAAGGTGAATCACTTCTTCTTCTATTAGATATGAATGGTATTTCTGGCTCAAGTGGTTCAGCGTGTACATCAGGTTCATTAGACCCTTCACATGTTCTTCTTGCTATTGGTATTCCACATGAAAGAGCACATGGTTCTATCAGGCTTACACTAGGTTCACAAAATACAGAAGAAGAAATAGATAAAGTTATCGAAGTGATGCCTGGCATTGTTCAAAGAATGCGAGATATGTCACCACTTTGGGAAGAAGTTGTAAAGAATAATAAACAGTAATAAAATATGAGTATCATTATAAGAAATAGAATATTACAGTAAGTCGTAAATACAGTAAACAGTAAAATACAGAGGTGAAAATATATGTATAGTGAAAAAGTTATGGATCATTTTATGCATCCAAGAAATGTTGGAGAAATTGAAAATGCAAGTGGTGTTGGTACAGTAGGTAATGCTAAATGTGGTGACATCATGAAAGTTTATCTTCAAATTGAAGATGGTATTATAAAAGATGCTAAATTTAAAACTTTTGGTTGTGGGGCAGCAGTTGCTACAAGTTCAATGGCTACAGAATTAGTTATTGGTAAAACAATCGAAGAAGCGCTTAAAATCACAAATAAATCAGTAGCAGAAGCACTTGATGGCTTGCCACCAGTAAAAATGCACTGTTCACTTTTAGCAGAAGAATCTCTTCATGCAGCTCTTTGGGATTATGCACAAAAAAATAATATTACAATTGAAGGGCTTAAAAAACCAGTTGAAGATGTTCATGATCACGACCACGATTTAGAAGAAGATGAAGAAGGAATAAACTAATGGAAAATACGCCAAAGCGTGTAGTAGTTGGGATGTCAGGGGGTGTAGATAGCTCCGTGACAGCTCACCTGCTAAAAGAACAAGGTTATGAAGTCATTGGTATGACGATGCAAATTTGGCAAGAGGATGCACCAGATGATAATAGCGGTGGTTGTTGTGGTCTTTCTGCTGTTGATGATGCAAGACGTGTTTGCCAAAAACTTGGTATTCCTCATTATGTAGTGAACTTTAGAAGTGACTTTAAAAAATATGTGATTGACTATTTTTTAGATGAATATCAAAATGCACGTACGCCAAATCCTTGTATTGCTTGTAATCGTTATGTAAAATGGGAATCTATGCTTCAAAAAGCACTTCAAATTGGAGCAGATTATATTGCAACAGGCCATTATGCACGTATTATTCAAGATGAAAAAACAGGTCGTTTTACCCTTAAGCAATCTAAATCTCTTGCAAAGGATCAAACCTATGCGCTTTATAATTTAACACAGCATCAATTAGAGCATACACTTATGCCACTTGGTGACTACACAAAAGATGAAGTAAGAGCAATTGCAAAAGATCTTGGTTTAGCTGTAGCAACTAAGCCAGATAGTCAAGAGATTTGTTTCGTACCAGATGATGACTATGCAGGTTACATTGAAGAAGCAACAGGTAAACCATGTAAACCAGGTAACTTTGTAGATAAGAACGGAAAAGTAGTAGGCAAGCATAAAGGAATTATCCATTATACCATTGGACAAAGAAAAGGGTTAGGACTATCTATGGGAAAACCTGTCTTTGTACAGAAGTTAGACCCAAGTAAAAATGAAGTGGTAATAGGGGATAACGAAGACTTGTTTAAAACGGCAGTTACAGCCAATAATCTAAACTTCATGCCTTTTGAAAAGTTAGAAGGCAGTTTAAGATGTAGTGGTAAGATTAGATACAATCAAAAACCAGAACCTTGTACCATTCGTATGATTGATGAAGAAACACTAATTTGTGAATTCGATGAGAAACAACGAGCTATTACACCAGGACAAGCACTTGTGCTATATAATGGAGAAGAACTGATAGGTGGCGGTACAATTATCGGCTAATTAAGGCGCTAGAAAAAGTTAAAATACTTTTTCTAGCGCTTTTATGTTGTAACCTTATAAAAATTTTATTTTGTGGCATATTAATCATAAAGCTATTAATAATGAAGATTAATGGTTCCTCATTATAAATAAAATAAATGGAATTAGGAGGACAACTATGGATTGGCTGGATTTAATACTAAGCTTCCTAGGTGGATTTGGATTATTTCTATTCGGTATGGAATATATGGGAGAAGGATTACAAAAGGCAGCCGGAAGTCGCATGAAAAATATTTTGGGGGCACTTACTCAAAATCGTCTATTAGGTGTACTAGTAGGTGCAGGGGTCACCGCACTAATACAAAGTTCATCAGCAACCACAGTTATGGTAGTTGGCTTTGTTAACGTAGGATTATTATCGTTAAGGCAAGCTGTGGGTGTCATTATGGGGGCTAATATTGGAACTACCATCACCTCATGGATTGTTGCATTAGGTGAATGGACTACCTTTTTAAAACCAGCAGTACTGGCACCTATTTTTATTGTAGTAGGTGTAGCATTGATTATGTTTTCAAAGAAGGCTCATCTTAAGTCTATTGGTCAAATTTTATTTGGGTTTGGTGGTCTGTTTTTAGGTCTTGATATGATGAGTAATGCAGCAAAGCCTCTTAGTAAATTAGAAAGTATTAAGAATCTATTTCTTTTACTTGGAAGTAATCCAGTACTAGGAGTTTTAACAGGTGCCGTAGTAACAGCTATTATACAGAGTTCATCGGCTTCAGTTGGTATTTTGCAAGCATTAGCTCTTGCAGGTTTAGTACCATGGGGTTCTGCCATATATATTATTTTAGGACAAAATATAGGAACTTGTATTACAGCTATTTTATCGAGTATAGGTGCTAGTATTAATGCGAAGCGAGCAGCTACGATTCATTTTTTATTTAATTTAATTGGAACGATTATATTTGGAATGCTAGCGGTCATTCTATTTAATTTTGCGATACCAAGTCTACGTAATGAGCTTATTGATGTCACACAAATAAGTATTGTACACACTATCTTTAATGTACTAAGTACCATTATTTTATTTCCATTTGGAAAT
>JAHLFQ010000008.1 GCA_018883705.1 Candidatus Cellulosilyticum pullistercoris | reverse complement strand
TGCACGGGTCACATAATTTCTCTCTAGTGCTACTAAGTGATTCATTCTTGCTTGAAACTTTTCTGTTTTTAATTCTTGCTTGAAATACTCTTTTAAATACTCAATAATATCTTCTAACTTAGCCTCCTTCTCATCGAAGTAGTAAGGGACATGAAGGACACTAAAAAAGTTTCTAGCCGATGCAGATTGAAAATACGGACGTAAATTCACTGGTATATCCACGACAACTGGCTGTTTCTTCTCTCTTCTTGTCATCTGCTTACTAATGGCATATATCAGTATTGCTGTTAAATATATGGTTAGTGTTGTATTGTAGGTATGTGCTTCTTCTAATACCTCTTTAACAGATACCACTCCACTGATAACTTGCAAAAAATTTCCTTCTAACTTCTCACCCTTAAGTTTATAAGCCTTCTTGGTAATAGGAGTTTTTTCTCCTTTCCCTTTAGAATAATATTTTTTAAAGCCATCTACTTCCTTCTCTGCTATAGAGGCATCATAATCAATTGAAAGTATCCGTCCCTTTAACTCCTCTTGATGTACTATTACCAAATAATTGAGTACTAAGGTGCGTAGAAACTGCAGGGCACCTACTCCATCTGTTAGTGCATGATAAATCTCTAAATTAATGCGCTTCTTAAAGTAGGTTACTTCAAATAATAAACTTTTTACATCTTCATTATAAAGTCTACTACAAGGTGATTTATTCTCAAGAGATACGATAGGCTTAATCGTACTTGCTTCAAAATAATACCAAAAAAGTCCTTTTCGAATGATTGAAGTGTAAAGAGGAAAAGATAACATCGTTTTATCTAAAGCCTTTTGCAAGATTTTAGGATTTACTTGTTCCTTTAATCTACAATCAAATCTAAAAACCTTTGTATCTTGTTTATTACTATTAGGTGGAAAAATCTTCGCTGCATTATCAAGCCGCTTCCAGGAGGGCGCTTTAGCTTTCTTCTTCATTTTTTTCCTCCTTTAAAAATTGATTGATAATAGCATAGCATTCTTTTACCTCGTTAAATAAAGGTGATAGCGCTATAAAGCCATGTATGGCATCTGATATACGATGGATTTGAACCTTGTTTCCTGCTGCTCTTAGCTTCTCTCCATAGGCTTCTCCCTCATCCCTTAAAAGATCATATTCTGCAGTAATAATTAAGGTATCTGGTTGATTAGAAAAATCCTTAGCAAGAAGTGGGGCTACATAGGGATTTTGTAAATCAGCTTTATCCTTAATATATAAATCAATATAATCTATCATACGCTTTTGCGTGAGCAAATAATCATAACCATTCTCCTTCACCGAAGGATAGGGAGAGGCATCACTATGATCATTATAGGTAGCTGGATAAAGTAAAATCTGCTTTGAAATATTAAATCTACCTCTATCTCGTGCCAAAAGTGATACTGCTGCTGCTAAATTAGCCCCTGCACTATCTCCTATTAAAATGATATCTTGAACTGCATGATTAAATAACAAAGTATTTTCTACAACTTCCTTTACCACAGCATAACAGTCTTCTAATCCCGCTGGAAAAGGATGTTCTGGTGCAAGCCTATAGTCTACAGACAAAACGATATGCTTTGTGATATTAGCCATATGGGTACATATCTTACTGTAGCTATTAATATTCCCCGTTACAAATCCACCCCCATGAAAGAAAATAAGGAGTGGATAAATGCCTTCTTTTAAAGGAAAAAATATTCTAACAGGTATCTTATGATTATCAAGGTTTACTTCATGATCCCACATTTTAAAGAACGGCTTTAATAGGTGAGGATGAGTCATATTCACCATTTTTCTTTCAAGTTGATACGTATCTTTTAAATCCTTTTCTGAATATAACAACTTTCTAAGTGCTGTCATCATCTTTTTATTGATTGGCATTTTGATCTCTCCTAAATCTTGGCAAAAATCTTCTCTTCCCTTATTTTAACACTTATTTCTGAAAAAAAGTAGCATCTATAAACTTCTCTCATTTTTCTCTTCATACAAAAGAATCGAAGCACACTCGTACTTCGATTCTTCTTTATTTCTATTCCCTTTTTTTACTATAATCATCCCTTTTTAATTATAATAATTTAAATAACTCCGTATTTTTTAGTATTGCACCTAAAGAAATTTCTTTAAGTGGTAAGTTATCTATACCTAAGCAAACTTTTGCAGCTTCCGTTAATACTCTAATATCATATTGACTTGGGAATACTGGATCTACTTCTTTCTCTAATCCAAGTAAGCCATATACTGCCATCATGGCACTTCTTATGGAATATTCAACAGTAAATACACAGTCATTTGCAATTTCTGCATATTGTCCTAAGAAACCAAAGTTTTTACTACCTTCAGGAATAACATCTGGCCTATCCCCATGAACACGTGGCATAAATTGAGAGGTAATATAAGGCATCATACTAGGAATAACATTTACTGTATGTTTCAAGATTTCTGGGATTCTATCTTTTAAACCCATATGATAAAGAAGTTCTTCAAACATTTCACGTCCATTACATTCTGAAATTGTTTTGTCTATATAATCTCCTTTTACATCAAGATTAAGTGCATATGCCCAGAGCACCTTTACATTATCTGGCTGATTGATAAAGTGTGGCTGCTTAGGTACTACCCAGCTCATAAACCATTTGGAATCTTTAATAGTCACTAAGCCTCCCATCCCAGGCTGATCACCTGTTAATTCTAAAATGTGAGGAAATACTATTTCATCATCTTTTAAAGTAACAGTAAAAGATAACCATTTTGTTTTATCAATGTCATTACAGAATACTTCTGGATGTCCGAAGTTATCTGCTTTCTTAGCAATCTTTTCCCATACACTAAAACAACCTTTATCTTCACTACGATTTAGAATAGCGGGATGCTCTAAATCTCCTCTAGTTGTATTTTCTGTCATAGAGCCATTGGTAAAGAGTACAATATCTTCTTCTCTTGTATTAATCACTTCTTCTTTTCCATCTTTAACATAATGAACCGCAGTGGCTACTTTTTCACTGCCATTTATTTTAAAATCAATATCTGTGACTTTGCAACCTGTCATAAAGCATACATCATGCTCTTTAAGCCATGTAATAAGAGGTAAAATTAGAGAGTCATATTGATTATATTCAGTATGCAAAATTCCTTTTAGGCGATTGAGTCCACCAATTAAGTGCATAAATCTTTCCATATAACGTTTAACTTCTACAACGCTGTGCCACTTCTCAAAGGCAAACATCGTTGCCCAAAAAAGCCAAAAATTTGTTTCAAAAAAGCTTGCACTAAAATATTCTTCAATAGTCGTTGCACCAAGTGCTTCTTCTGTCATCATATGAAGTTTTGCAAGTTCCATGGCATTGGCTTTAGATAATCCAAGGCTTGAAAAATCTGCTTTTTCTCCTTGATTTTCTACCAATCTACAATGAGATTCAATAGGTTCTTCTATATTAAATTGTTTAAACTCATCTAAAACACTACGATTTTTATCTGTTAGTGATGGAATAAAACTAAATAGTTCCATAAAGCACTCAAAGTGTTCTTCTATCTCTCTACCACCTCTTGCAGTATAGCCTTTTTCTGCTGTTCCGGCCCCATCCATAGAACCACCTGTAATATCTAGTTGTTCCAAAATATGAATATTTTTTCCTGGCATATGTCCATCACGAATCAGAAACGCGGCTGCTGATAAAGAACCAATGCCTCCTCCTAATAAATAGGCTTTTCTAGACTCGATATTTTTTGGTGCACGTGGATTGATTTTTTGATAATTACCCATAATGATTACTTCCTTCCTTAAGTATTTTCTTATTTTACGCAACGTAAGTATCATTAATTCATTTGATACACTTATATTAACGCCACTATTTCTATGCTTCAATGAACACAAAAAGGCATTTGTGCAAAAACTGCACAAATGCCTTTAATTGTGTAACTACTTAGATAAAATAAGCCTTGAAATAGTTCCTTCTAGCATTCTACCAATTCGATCTGCTATTACTTCTGGTTTTTCTCGAAGCCCATCATTGAGCCATGCTAAAAACTGCCCTACAACAGCATAAGAAAAAAAGTCTGCTACCTCTACCTTGTGTGTGCTATTTGCTTTTTGTTCTTTGTCTATGCTGTCGATAACCCCATCTAACATTTTACGGAAAGTCTTATAAAGAAAAATCTCCAAATGCTCACGTCCTAATGAGCGAAATGTATTTAGACATACCGTTTTATTATCTAATGTATATTGCAAGACTAAATAGATTCCTTGCTTCCAATAGGAAACGTGGCAACATTTTTCTAAGTCTTCAATAACTTCATGTTCAAACAAGCTTCCCAATAATTCATAAATGTCACTAAAATGGTTATAAAAAGTATGCCTTGTAACACCACAATAATCCGTTATCATCTTAACCGTTATTTTATTAATTGGATGAATCTTCATTAATTCTTTTAAGGCATGTTCTAATGCTCTTTCAGTTAATTGCTTTGTTGACATACTCCCTCCTTAAGTTATCCTTCTTCTAACCCTTTATAGTATAACAGAATTTATTTTTCTTTCTCTACCCTTACAACATTTCACTTATTCATCTACTACCTTTTCTAGATAGTACCGCATTCTTCCCTTCGACCTGTTACGATACTCTATTGCTTCTTTGGGGCACCTACAGATACATGCCATGCAGTGCGTACATTCATCGCCCCATACCGGTTTACCATTCTCAACTTTAACATTATTTAGCATGCAAACCTGTTCACACTTTTTACATCCTACACATGCATCTGTCGTGTAAAATCCTCTTTTTCCTATAATATGGCGATAAAAAAACGGATTTGCAAACCAACTCATAAATCTTCCCAAGCTTGTTATATGTTCCTGTGGAAATTTCTGATTTTCTTTTATGTAACTTGCACAGTTACTAATAATAGGCTGCGCCCTTTGTATTCGTAGTATAGAATCAGCTTTTGTTGGAGATTCCATAAATGCGATATAGCTACCAGCCATGTGAATCGTTGTTAACCCCATAAATCTACAGTTTAGTTGTTCACAAAACATTTTTGCATACTTACTTGCATTTCCAGAAGTTCCACATGTCGTCACGATAAAATACACATTTTTATTCCCAGATAAACCACATGTCTTAATATAATCCTCCATTACTTTTGGAATTCTCCATGCATAGATAGGTGATACAATCACAATAGGTTTATCACTATGGATTTTTTCATAAGTTCTGGTTTTTAATTGATCATTTACAGATAGAATTTCATCTCCAATGTGACATGCAATTTTTTCTGCTACATATTTGCTATTACCTGTTCCACTAAAATATATAACCATCTTTTAATCCTCCTCTTTCTTACCTTGGTTCTCATTTAGTGAACGATTATAACATAAATACTGGAGTATAGTTCATTGGGTAAGAAAATCAAGACCATTGCTATCAAA
>JAHLFQ010000073.1 GCA_018883705.1 Candidatus Cellulosilyticum pullistercoris | reverse complement strand
CATTCGGCTGTTAACCGAAGGGTCGTAGGTTCGAACCCTACTCGGGGAGTTAAATAAGGCCCATTGGTCAAGCGGTTAAGACATCGCCCTTTCACGGCGGTAACACGGGTTCGATTCCCGTATGGGTCATTAATAATTTAATTAATCAAAGCTATAACTTACAGCATAAGGAAGAAGCAAGATAAATGATTGCTTGTTAAGTGAATATGCCGACGTGGCTCAATTGGCAGAGCAGCTGACTTGTAATCAGCAGGTTATCGGTTCGAGTCCGATCGTCGGCTTACTACATACGTAGTATATGGACCCTTAGCTCAGTTGGTTCGAGCATCCGGCTCATAACCGGACGGTCCTGGGTTCGAGTCCCCGAGGGTCCACTTAGTAAATTAAATTATTAAAAAGCATTAAGGCCCAGTGGTACAGTTGGTTAGCACGCCGCCCTGTCACGGCGGAGGTCGAGGGTTCGAGTCCCTTCTGGGTCGTTAATCAATCTCATGATTGGTTTTTAGTTTTGGTCGCTTAGCTCAGCTGGGAGAGCACCTGCCTTACAAGCAGGGGGTCATAGGTTCGAGCCCTATAGCGACCATTATATGCCCGAGTGGCGGAACTGGCAGACGCACAGGACTTAAAATCCTGCGAGCTAACCCCTCGTACCGGTTCGATTCCGGTCTCGGGCATATCTATAAAAAGATTGCTTGTAATAAAAAAATAATATGTGTGCATAGCTCAGCTGGATAGAGCGTCTGACTACGGATCAGAAGGCCGAGGGTTCGAATCCTTCTGCGCACGTTTTCTATAATTTTCATTATAGAAGTAAAACTTAATAATAAATAATGTGTGTGCATAGCTCAGCTGGATAGAGCGTCTGACTACGGATCAGAAGGCCGAGGGTTCGAATCCTTCTGCGCACGCTTTTTTTATGCCAAAAATACGGTATAAAGAATGCCGACGTGGCTCAATTGGCAGAGCAGCTGACTTGTAATCAGCAGGTTATCGGTTCGAGTCCGATCGTCGGCTTAGAAAAGGAAAACACATATGAGTGTAGCGAAACTAACGCTAAGCATCATATGTGTTTTTTTGTATGTATGTTTATTAGATAATCTTATGAAGTTTGATAAAAAAGGTTTAAAAACATAGTAGAATGGATAGATAAATAAGAAGGATACTTTAATACCAAAGTATCCTTCTTATTTATCTATTTACTTTTCTTTAAAGGGTGCATCTTGTACATAGACACTACTAAGTTTTTGCATACCTCTTGGAATGGCATCTTTAGAAGTTTTCCAATCAGCATCTTTATTACGATAATCAAACTTATCAATAAACCAAGAAAGATCATCCTCAATGCGTTTAAAATGAGTTTGCATTTGATCGAATAAAGTCGTATAAAATGCTTCTTTATACTTATCGTTAAGTTGGGTATCAGAAAGTGCCATAATATCACCAAAGTGAGGCAAGCAGAATCCCTTTGAATTGTTAAATAAGGTTCTAAAATCTTCATTAGTTTCTATTAAATAGAAAAAGGTATTCATATAGCGTGTAAAATTATGATTGAGTGAGTCACAAATATAGCAAGAATGTGTTTTTTCCTTTGCCCAATTACTAATGATATTTCCAGCTACATCATTGGGTGATTTAGGCTTCTTGAACTTTGCGAACATGCTAGCTTTAGTTGGACTAAAGGCTTCTATTTTCTGAGCAAGTTCTTTTTGAAGTGCAATATAGTGTGTATGTAACATCAGCGCATTTCCTAGGCGATTGCCGTAGTCATACATTTTTTTTAAGTGTTCCCCACAAAAACCCATTTGGTCAGTAGTGGCACGAATATCATCTTCCATATAAGCACAGCCGAGTATAAAAGAAATGGCATCTTGTTCTAGTTTGCGCTTAATAAAACAGAATGGGCACTCATCATTTGCTTTAAAGGCATCTGTTAGAGGAATAGTATAGATCGTATCTTTCATGATTAGCTCCTTTCATTACCCCAAAGTGATTTCTCTATATAGCATATCATAAATTTTACTATGTCGATATGGATATAATGTGCTAATATATAGTAAAATTATATTTTTTAAAGAAAAATATATTGTGGAAATACGGATATTTTTTTATAAAATGGAAATAATAAAATAGGATGAATAAGAAAAGGGTGTGGAGCATGAGTAATATAGTAATGCTAGACCATTTAAATCATTTTAACATTAAGCAAATTCTAGAGAGTGGACAAGTATTTCGATTTGAAAAAATTTCAGATCATAGTTATCTTTTAAATGCTAAGCAAAAGCTTATCAAAGTTACTCAAAAGGCCGAATCTAGTAGTGCCATTATTTATAATACAAGTGTAAGTGAAGTAGACGAAGTTTGGATACCCTATTTTGATATTGATACAGATTATGAGCATATAGCACAGTCACTTGCTCAAAAAGATGAGCATATGCAAGCAGCTGTTCATTTTGGAGAAGGTATTCGTATATTACGGCAAGATCCTTGGGAGATGCTCATTTCATTTATCATTTCTCAAAATAAAGCCATTCCTCATATTAAGGAATGTATTCGTCAGATTACACAGAAGTTTGGATTTGCCTTAGAGCAAATAGATGGCATGGATAAGCATTATTATTCATTTCCTACGCCTAAGGAATTATCTAGAGCTACTGAAGAAGAACTTAGAGCATGTAAGGTAGGATTTAGAGCGCCATATATTATGGATGCTTGTCATAAAGTATTAAATGGAGATGTCATCCTTAATGATTTATATATTATGCCTACAGATGAAGCAAGAGCTATGCTCATGAGTATAAAGGGTGTAGGACCTAAGATTGCAGATTGTATTTTACTATTTGCCTATGGAAAATCAGAAGTCTTTCCTACAGATGTATGGATTAAACGTGTAATAGAAGGATTTTATTTCGAAGGTAAAGAAGTATCACCTACAGAGATTCAAGCATTTGCTAAATCTTATTTTGGAGATTTAGCTGGATATGCACAGCAATATCTATTTTACTATGGCAGAGAGCAGGCTTTATTTAAAAAGTAGAGATCAATCAATAAGATTTAAAATATAACTGGTTATAATATGGGATAATTTAAAATAAAAATATATACCATATTCTAAAGGTACAGATATAAAAACAAGAGAAATAATTATAAAAAGAAAGAAAATCAATAGAAAACAAAGATAATCAAAAAAAACACCATATAAATGATTAGATTTGGTTAAAAAAGTTAAAAATTAAATTTGCATTAATACTTCTAATGCCATAATATTATAAATATCAATTAGCACTCGCACTTGGTGAGTGCTAATAACTCGAAAACAAATTATGTTATATAATTAAGGAGGTTTTTTATTATGAACTTAAGACCATTAGGTGACAGAGTTGTACTTAAACATCTTGAAGCTGAGGAAAAAACTCAATCAGGAATTATTTTAACAGGAACTGCAAAAGAAAAACCACAAGAAGCAGAAGTTGTTGCTGTAGGGCCTGGTGGATTTGTTGATGGTGAAAAAGTAGAAATGCAAGTTAAAGTAGGGGATAAAGTTATCTGTTCAAAATATGCTGGGACAGAAGTAACACTTAATAAAGAAGAATATGTTATCGTTAAACAAAGCGATATCTTAGCTATCGTAGAATAATTAGTAATTTATATGAATAAATAACTACTAAGAAGTAGTAATACAAGATGGTATTTAGCAGATAGAAAGAGCTAATAAATAAACATAGGGAGGCTATTATAATGGCAAAACAAATTCGTTTTGGTTTAGAAGCAAGACAATCACTTCAATCAGGTGTAGACCAATTAGCAAATGCAGTAAAAGTAACATTAGGACCAAAAGGCCGTAATGTTGTATTAGATAAATCTTTCGGAACACCACTTATTACAAATGATGGTGTATCTATTGCAAAAGAAATTGAACTTGAAGATCCATTTGAAAACATTGGAGCTCAACTTGTAAAAGAAGTTGCTACAAAAACAAATGATGTAGCTGGTGACGGTACTACAACAGCTACAGTTTTAGCTCAAGCAATGATTACAGAAGGTCTTAAAAACATTGCAGCTGGTGCAAATCCTATTATCGTTCGTCGTGGTATGAAAGCTGCTACAGATGCTGCAGTAGAATCAATCAAATCTATGAGCCAAACTGTAAATAGCAAAAATCATATTGCAAGAGTTGCAGCTATTTCTGCTGGTGATGATGAAGTAGGTAACTTAATTGCTGATGCTATGGAAAAAGTATCTAATGATGGTGTGATTACTGTAGAAGAATCAAAAACAATGACAACAGAATTAGATGTTGTTGAAGGTATGCAATTTGACCGTGGTTATTTATCAGCATACATGGTAACTGATACAGAAAAAATGGAAGCTGTATTTGATAATCCATATATCTTAATCACAGATAAAAAAATCACTAATATTCAAGAAATCTTACCAGTTCTAGAACAAATTGTTCAAACAGGTTCTAAACTTCTTATTATTGCAGAAGATGTAGAAGGTGAAGCACTTGCTACATTAGTTGTTAATAAACTTCGTGGAACATTTAACTGTGTAGCTGTAAAAGCTCCAGGTTTTGGTGATAGAAGAAAAGACATGCTTCAAGATATCGCAATTCTTACAGGTGGTACAGTGATTTCTGAAGAAGTAGGTCTTGATCTTAAAGATGCTACAATTGATATGCTTGGTCGTGCAGCAAGTATCAAAGTAACAAAAGAAAATACAGTAATCGTTGATGGTGCTGGTAATAAAGATGCAATCAAAGAAAGAGTTGCTCTTATCCGTAACCAAATCGAACAATCTACATCAGATTTCGATAAAGAAAAAATGCAAGAAAGAGTTGCAAAACTCGCTGGTGGTGTAGCAGTTATTAAAGTTGGTGCAGCTACAGAAACAGAAATGAAAGAAAAGAAACTTCGTATCGAAGATGCGCTTGCAGCTACTCGTGCAGCTGTAGAAGAAGGTATCATCGGTGGTGGTGGTAGCACATATATCCATGTTGCTAAAGATGTAGCTAAATTATTAGATACATCTACAGGAGATGAAAGAACAGGTGTACGTATTATCCTTTCTGCTCTTGAAGCACCACTTCGTCAAATTGTAGCAAATGCAGGTCTTGAACCAGCAGTTGTTATCAACAAAATTTCTGAACTTGAAAAAGGTATGGGATTCAATGCACTTACAGAAGAATATGTATCTATGATTGAAGGCGGTATCATTGACCCAACTAAAGTAACAAGAAGTGCACTTCAAAATGCAACATCAGTAGCTTCTACATTCTTAACAACAGAATGTGTTGTAGCAGATGTTAAATCAGATGAACCAGCTATGCCAGCAGGCGGAATGGGTGGCATGGGTGGTATGGGAATGATGTAATTTTACATCAAACCTTATACACCAAATAGGCTAATAAGATAAAAAGGACTTCCCTTAGAATAAAATGTGCCCCTTGTAAAGGACATTTTAAAAAAAGCTAGACAACATTAAGAAGATGATTTCTGTATTGTACAGGAGTCATCTTTTTTAAGTTCCATTGACATCTATATTTATTATAATAAGTTATGTA
>JAHLFQ010000072.1 GCA_018883705.1 Candidatus Cellulosilyticum pullistercoris | reverse complement strand
TTGGTGTATCCATTTCATTACACCAGAGTGCTTTTTCATACCTTAATTTTTTAACAGTACTTTTTAAAGTGCTCTACGACTACTTCATTATTTTCTTGTACAAAAGTAAAGAAATCTTTACCACTTTCATCTATAATAAGTGCGAGTTCATATAAAGCTTGTGGTACGTATTCTTCTACTATTTCTCCAACCGTCTCACCTAGACGCGTAGCACCCTCTTGGCAGCATCCTGCTACATAGACATCATAAACCCCTTTGAGTACATCACCTATCTTTTTCTTCTTTCCTACAAGTCCAATACCAGCAATCTGATGCACACTACAAGAGTTTGGACAGCCACAAATATAAACAGGTGGGATGGTTTCTTTTGTATAGCCTTTCTCCTTAAAATACATGACGAGTTGTTTAAGTGTTGTTTGACTTTCTAATACACCCATTTGGCAAACAGGTACTCCTATACAAGAACGACTTTTTTCAACACCAATAAGATGATTATCATCATCTAATGCTTTTGCTACTTGTTTTACTTCTTCACCATTTAGATTAATGAGATAAATGCCTTCTCCCATAGATAATCTTCCATAAACCTCTTTCATTGGTTCAATAACCTCATTAATCTTATGAAGCATCGCTGTATCTAGTTGTCCTCCTACAGGATGGAAATAGTAGCTATAGAGTCCTTTTTGTTTTTGTGGCTTAACCGCAATATGGTTAATATCTATTTCAATACCCTCTTTTAAATACTGTGGCGTTTCAACTTCAAGGTCTAATCCCCCTGCCGATTTTGCACGCTCTAGATAAGTTTCATAAGCCTTAACAAAAGCTTCATCCCCCATACGTTCTGCTATATAACGCACTCTGGCTTTACTATGATTTTCATAGTCTCCTTCATCCTCATATAAATGAACCATAGCTTCTAATGCATAAAGTACTTCATGGGCAGGTAAAAGCTTCTCAACCTTAATAGCTTTTCTTGGATTTCTTCCTAAACCTCCGCCAATATAAATACGAAAATGAGGCATGCCCTCTTTCATTTCTGCAATAAACCCTAAATCTTGTATTGTACATTGTCCTGTATCAGCACCACTATTTGAAAAAGCTACTTTGAGCTTACGTGGTAAATGATAAGATGTAATACGTTGTAAAAAGTATGCATTTGCTGCCATAGCATAAGGTACAACATCAAAAACTTCATCTGGATCAATACCACTTAATGGAGACATCGCTACGTTTCTAGGATAGTTACCACCAGCACCTCTTGTGTAAATATTATGATCAAGTCCTTCTTCCATCACATCACATATTGCCTCTAAACTCAGTCCATGAAATTGAATCGCTTGTCTTGTTGTAAAATGAATCATAGGTACATGAAATCGTTCTGCAAAATCTGCTACTAACTTAAGTTGCTCTTTTGAAAGTACGCCTGATAAAATACGTAATCGAATCATAAATTCCGTTCCATTTCGATGGGCATAAACACCAAAGCCCCCTGATGCTTTTTTAAAATCCATCTTCTTAAGTTCACCAGCCAAAAAAGCTTCTCCCTTCTTTTTAAATTCTGGGATTTCTTCTCTTAATATTTGTTTTAGATTTTCCATATTAAACTCCTCTATCACCTTTTATTAATATAGAATGCCTTTTTAATATACTTTTATGTATTTTGATTAAGCACTTCTATCAACCTATCCATTAATATTTCTAAGGCTCTATTTATTTCTATACTTCTACTATCTACATTACCACATATCTTAGTATAAATTCTATTAAAATTTTAAATACGCTCCTTTCTGCTTTGCTTATTATTACTTTTTAAAGGTTATTTCCTACAAGTATGGTCATATAAAAAACCTTATAAACAGTATAGTTATACTGATTATAAGGCTTTTTTTATTCCATAAACTGATTGTCTAATGTAACCTTCTCTACCTCTTCATTTAATTGGTAGTAAATTTCATAAATATCTCTAGCAAATTGGTAATTATAACTGCCTAATCCATCTGTCCCATACATGGAAGTAACCACAGAGATCTCTGGATTATCGTACGGAGCAAAAGATATGAACCAGCTATTTTCATGACTACCTTCCTGAGCTGTACCTGTTTTACCTGCTACCTCAATTGGTAAATCCTTAAAGTACTTAGCTGCCGATCCTGAGGTACCTGTTGTTACGGCATACATGCCCTTATGAATCGTATCAATTGTACTTTGTTTAAGATTTAATGTACTAAAAACAGTCGGCTCATTGGTAACATAATTTCCTGTTTCTTTATGATCTTTAATGCCTTTAATAATGGTTAGGTCATAAACTGTATGCCCATTAGCGAGTGCTGAATTATAACGTGCTAACTGAACAGGTGTAAACGTATTTTCACCTTGACCGATGGCAGTACGAATATTTAGCGCAGTTGTCCACTCCATTTGAACATTCTTAAAGGTTTCATCTAGATAAACATTTAAAATACGATCAATGACTTTATCTACCATAATAGACTCGTAATCAAAAGTACCTGCTTCAAGAGCTGCAATACGTTTTTTTAGTTCTTCACAAACACTTGTCATCTCCGCGTCATCTTCATATTCGCTTAATGCCGCTTTATAACCTTCAAGGAATGCTTGCTTGATCATCCCTCCTGGCATTTTATTAAGTGTTTTTTGAATCGTTTTACGGGTACCTGGCTGAACTAACTCTTTTAGGTAGTCTAATAAAGCTTGCTTCGTACGATATTTTAAACCAAGTGAGCTATCACCCGACATAACTGTTTCTGCTATTTCTCTTGCAGCTTCACTTACTCCATTTGACAATTCTTCAGTATAATCTTCTAATAACTTATTATAAATTGTTCTAAGATCCTCACTGAGTGCTATACCAAGTTCTAAGTCAATACTTTTCTTGATATAAGGACGGCTTATATAATCAATTTTTCCATCTATATCCGTCGCATTTTTATCACCTAAAGTATAGAATCCTGTACTAAGGTACTCTGCAATTTGATTATACAACGCCTCTTTGCTCTCATCCTTTTTAGATCGAATGCCATTTAAAGCACGTGCAGCCTGAGTCGTTACAGAGTTTGTTGGATTTGAAATATTAGGTGCAGTCTCTTCAAGTTCAATCCCAGATTTTGCACCAAGTCCAAACATTTCTGCATAACGACTTAGGACGCTAATCGCTCCATATGGACCACCAAATTTTTGTCCTAATCTATAGGCCACTTCATTAAAATAATAGTTACAAGACACTTCAAGTGCACCAACTATATTCTCATTTCCATGCCCATGGCCAGTATTAGTGAAAATCCAACAACTTAAATAAGGTAGTCCAGCTTTTGTATACTGTCCACTATCATAAATTTCTTCCGTTGATGTTACTAATCCTTCTTCTAGCCCTGCAATACCTGTAATCATTTTAAATGTTGATCCTGGCGCTTTGGCAGTCTTTAAAGCACGATTAATTTCTATATTTCTGTTATCTACCCCATCATGCAATTTAGTATAAATGCTATTAAAGTTTTGAGTAAATTCATTATTATCATAGGAAGGGTAACTTACTAAGGCTAAAGTTTGCCCTGTATTCGGATCTGTTACAACAGCCGTTCCACTAAAAGGTGTAATATCTGTTTG
>JAHLFQ010000071.1 GCA_018883705.1 Candidatus Cellulosilyticum pullistercoris | reverse complement strand
CAATTTGATTATATGCGTTTTCATGAATCAATGAATGAAAATAGAGTGATTCTAGACCCCGAAATATCTAAGACTGAAATTATTACGGAATTTACACAGTATATTTGTGAGAACTTAAAAAAAGAAGGCGTTAAGGTTTCAGCAGATGTATTTGGAGCGGTTATATTAAGTGACTTAGATGCTAGCATTGTAGGGCAGGATTTTAAGGCAATAAGTAAATACCTAGATTATATATGCCCGATGATTTATCCCTCTCATTATGCGGAGGGAACATTTGGGATTGACTATCCTCATTGTAATGCCTATGAAATGATTTTAAAGACACTAAAGTTAGGACAAAATAAAATTAATGAAGATGGGGAGAAAAGGGCCGTTATTAGACCATGGCTACAAGACTTTACCTTAAAGAATCTAGAACCTTATTTAGAATATGGCCCCAAGGAGATTAGGGATCAGATTAAAGGTGCATATGATGCAGGAGTTGAAGAATGGCTATTTTGGAATGCAGGTGGTAATTATACAGAAGAAGGATTAAAGGCGGAATAAAGGATGTGAGACTTTGGTAGATCAAAATAAAATTATTCTTATGACAAAAATGGCACGTTATGAAAATAAACATAAAAAACAAGATGAAAAAGTGGCAGAGTATTTTATTGAGGATTATATTTATATCAATAATTTTAAGACAAGACTAGGCATTACATTTATTACACTTTGTTTTATTGGATATGGTGCTGTTAAAATAGTTATGGAAGGTATGATTTTTCCAACCTCTACGTGGCACTTTATAGATGTTTATATTAAACCATATTTTTACCCATGGCTTATAGGCATCGTCCTATATACTATTTTGTCTTCAATTGTATATGGCCGCGAACATAGAAAGTCAACTAAGCGATTAGGGGAATATAAGGACTTAGCAAAGGCTTTAAGAAAGCATGAAAAAGGATATTCTAATAATGAGGGGGCAACAGATGAAATCAAAGATGAAATCTAATGAGATGTTACTCATAATAAGACAAAATTTAATTAGTATATTTAAACGATATGAAAGTCTCATTGTTCCAATCGTAAGATTTATCATTAGTTTTAGTGCACTTCGTATGCTTAGAGAAGCAACTAGCTATCATGGGGTTTTAAGTGGTACTCTAGTACTTATTGGTCTAGCGTTAATTGGTAGTTTTGCATCTGCAGAATGGATGATAGTGTGGACTATCTTTCTTGTAACCTTTTTTACTTTTCCTTTAAATCCTATTTTAGCGCTTATACTCTTTGGAATCATGTGTATCATTTACATTTTATATGCTAGATTATTTCCGAAGGAGAGTATATGGATTCTTGTCACCTTAGTAGCGTTTTCAATTAAACTTGAGCTACTTATACCAATCGTAGCGGCATTACTTAGTACATATGTTTCTGTTATGGCTATTATTATTGGTACTATCCTATGGTATGTAGTTCCGGGCTTAATAAGTGTTTTACCTAACGCCGTAGAAAAGAGCGAAATGATAGACATTATGAATCAATTGATGGTTATTGATTATAAGGACTTGCTGATAGATCCTAGGATGATGAGTATCGTCGTGATTTTCTTTATTGTATTTTCTGCCATATTTATTATTAGAAAACAATCTATAGATTATGGACCTTATATTGCAATTGGCGTGGGTGCAGTCATGAATATACTAGGTTTTGGACTTGCAATTATTTTCTTTGGTGGCATTGGAGTGAACATGATTAAGGTTGTTTTAGAAACGCTTTTCTTTAGTGGCGTTGCAGTTATTATACAATTCTTATCTGTTGTCCTTGATTATCAAAGAGCAGAAACTGTTAACTTTGAAGACGATGATAATTATTACTACGTTAAGATTGTACCTAAAATTCATCTAACGCATAAGCATACAACAATAAAGAAAGTTTACACAGACCTTTCTGAGGCAAACCATTTTAATCGTATCATGATGGAAGATGATGACATTTCTAGAGGATTATAAGTATAGAATAGTTAAAGTGCAAGCATATTATAATTAGATGCTTGTACTTTTTAGTTTGAGATAGATATTAAATGATGAGTAGTATGTCCTTTAAACAAATAAGTAAGAGTATGCAAAATCAATATACCTATCAGATAAAACATGATATAATAAAATAGAAAATAAATATAAAGGAGTTTTGGTCGGTGGATGTATTAAAAGAGGCGCTTAATAAGATCCCCTATATTGGATTTCCGAACATTGGTATTAGAGATATAATTGACATATTAGTAGTGGCGTATCTTATATATATTGTATTAGCTTGGATAAAAGATACTAGGACGTGGGCACTTTTTAAGGGTGTTGTTATTATACTGGCTGTAGCAAGTGCTGCGTATATCCTTCAACTACACACTTTATGGTGGGTTGTATCCAATACGATTACTGTAGGTACTATTGCTTTATTAGTTGTATTTCAACCAGAATTAAGAAGAGCTCTTGAACAAATAGGTAGGGGAAATTTATTTGAATCATTACTTTCCAATGTAGGAGAGCATGGAGATGGGCTAAGTAATGAGTCAATTGAAGGAATTACTAAAGCCTGTATGCATATGTCAAAATTTAAAACAGGTGCACTTATTGTTCTTGAACAAGAAACTCAACTAGGGGATGTAGAAAGAACGGGAATTAAAATTGATTCGGCTATTTCAAGTCAATTGTTAATCAATATTTTTGAAAAGAATACACCACTTCATGATGGTGCAGTAATTATTAAGAATAATAGAATATCTGCTGCAACATGCTTCTTACCTCTTTCAGATAGTCTGGAAATTAGTAAGGATTTAGGTACAAGACATAGAGCAGCCATAGGTATTTCAGAAGTAACGGATGCACTTGTTCTTGTAGTATCCGAAGAAAATGGGACGATTTCTTGTGTAAGAAACGGAAGAATAAAAAGAGGGTTAGATGCGGAACTTATTAAGAAAATACTAGCAGCAACTCAAAAGAAAAAACGTAATGATAAAAGGCGTCTAGACAGAAAAAAGGTAATATGGAAAGGAAAGAGTAAACATGAATAAATTATTTACGGAAAACCTTCCATGGAAAATAACATCACTTGTTTTAGCTTTTGTTCTTTGGGTTTTTGTTATTAATACTCAAAATCCAACACAACCCCAAGAAATATCGTGGATAAAAGTAGAAATTAAGGGGCTTGAGGAACTAGAACAGCTAGGATATGAACTAACCAATAAAGATGAGATATTATCTCAGAATTTTAAAGTGGTAGTAAGTGGGCCACGACTAGAGACAGATAAATTAGTGACAGATCCAAAACGTATTGTTGCAACACTTGACTTAACTGATTATATAAACAATCTTACACAAGATACAATACAAGATACAGCTAACTACAAGATTAGTGTTAATTTAGATAGTTATTCTGTAACAGTAAAAGATAGAAAGCCTCAAGTAAAAAAGATACTCATTGATAAAATAGATAGTAAAGAACAAAGGATTATAGCTGAAATTTCTAAAGATATTACAGATAATTATACTTTATTAGGAGATGGTAAACCTATTATTACACCAGAGAAGATTAAGATTACAGGTGCTAAATCTGATATTGATCGTGTTTCAGAGGCAAAAGTATTCATAGAGGCAAAGGATTTTTCAGAGGATCAACTTGTTAATAATCTAGAAATTCGCCTATTTGATGCAGATGGTGTAGAAATTGAAGGTTTACAAATGTCTACGAATGAAGCAGAGGTTAAATTACCTATAGGAAGTGAAAAGGTCGTACCAATTAAAGCTAACTTTACAGGAGAAGTACCTGAGGGCTATGTTTTAATGAATACCATTATTTCACCAACAGAAGTGACAATTGTTGGTAAAGCGGAAGTACTTGCTAACATTAATGAGATTGAGCTTGTAGCTATTGATAAGTCTACGGTAACACAAACAGATTTAAGACAGGTGGATATGATTTTACCTGAAGGTGTCATGACGCTTATTGATAATAAGGTAAGTGTAAGCTTAGAGGTGATAGAAGAAAGTACCTTCCCTTATACAGTGCCAACAAATGAAATGAATTTAGCAGTAGAGGGAATAGGTGAGAATCTTACCTATGAAATTTTAACACCATCTATAGAAATAGTAGTAAGTGCATTACCTAACACACTTTTACTTTACAATGAAGCAGATATTAAGGAACTTGTTAAAGCAACGCTAAACTTAACCGGCTATATAGAAGGTGAGTATACGTTACCGCTTGAGATTGTTCCACCTAAAGACACACGTATTGTTAATGGGCCTATTAATATCAATGTGAGAATTAAAGGCCTGAATCAAGATGAGTCAAGCAGTCTACCAGACAATGAAAATCAGGTAGGAGATAGTATAGGGTCAGATAATAATCAAAATATAGATAGTGAGAATACTGAAGAATAAAAAAAGTGTAATGCTCATACCAACATTTGGTATGGCATTACACTTTTTTTGATGTAAAAATGTTAATTGGTAAATTTTTAGAGTGTACTTGACAATATTAATTAACAGGTATATATTTATACAATGTAAATAGTTAACTATGTTAATTATTTACGTGCGCACTTAATAATGAAACATAAGGTTTTATAAATGGGGGTAATAGAAAGATCAATGGCTATTACATAATAGATTATCTAAAAGGAGAGAGACAAATGACAGAAAAAGAGTTGTGTATGGAGTTTTTTACTACAGCGCATCGATTTAAGAAAATCCATATGGATGGGATATTTCCCGAAATCTCTAAAGGTGAGTTTTGGGCATTAAAAATGATTCAAAAAGCAACTTTAAAAAGTGAAGGTGGATGTGGAGGTTATGTATCTACCATAGCAGAACATCTAAAGGTGACACCTTCAGCTATATCGCGTATGTTAAAGGGACTTGAAGAAAGAGAGTTGATAGTAAGAGAGATAGATAAAAATGACCGAAGAAATACCTATGTTACCTTAACAGAAAAAGGTGAAGTGATAACAAAAGAAGTAGAAGCAGCAATCAATGAGTTCACCCAAAGTATCATTCTTGCTATGGGTGAGGAAGATAGTAAAACACTTATTAAGCTATTTAATAAGTTAGTAGATGTTATGGAAGCAGAAGTGAAGCAACGTAGTAAGACTAAGGGCTAATTGAAAGGAGCATAAGTATGACAAAAATCTTTAGATATTTAAAAGAATCGAAGCTAGCAGTAGTAGCTATTGTATTACTACTAGTCATTCAGGCAACTTGTGATTTAGCGTTGCCACAGTATACCTCTAATATCGTTGATGTTGGTATTCAACAAGGAGGTATAGCTAATGTCGCTCCTGATAAAATGAGGGCAGAAACATTAGATCATTTATGCCTCTTCCTTGATAGCAAGGAGGAAGAGATTGTAAGAGGCAGTTATACATTAAATCAAGAGGGTATTTATAAGCTAAATACATCAGATAAGGAGAAGATTGATGAATTAAATAGTATATTAGGTATTCCAATGGTTATGATTTCTTCTATGCAAGAAAGTGCTTCAAAAGTAGATACTTCTAATAACCAAAATGCTATGATGCAACAAGAAGTGGCGATAGATGTATCACAACTACAAATGATGTTAGATTCAGGAAGAATCACCAAAGATCAGATTCTTGAAATGAAAGAACAGGCATTAGAAGGATTTGGTGATTTAAGTGAATCTATTATCTCTCAGAAAGCTATTTTATTTGTAAAAAGCGAATATGAAGCTATGGGAGTAGATATGGGTAAACTTCAAACACATTATCTACTTGGAGCGGGAGCTAAGATGTTAGGATTATCCATTATCATGATGATTACAACAATCATAGTAGGATTTCTAGCAGCACGTACAGCAGCAAAAATTGGTATGAATCTAAGAGGACGTGTTTTTAAAAAGGTTATTTCATTTTCAAATAACGAGATGGATCAATTTTCTACGGCTTCATTAATTACGCGTAGTACCAATGATATTCAGCAAGTACAAATGGTTATTGTTATGATGTTACGATTGGTAGCTTATGCACCTATCTTAGGAATTGGTGGTATCATAAAAGTTGCTAATACTAGAACAGGTATGGGCTGGATTATTGGCGTAGCAGTAGGTGTAATCATACTTGTTGTAGGTGTATTAATGAGTATTGCGATGCCTAAGTTTAAACAAATGCAGACATTAGTAGATAAACTTAATCTTGTATCAAGAGAGATTTTAACAGGTATTCCTGTCATTCGTGCTTTTAGCCGTGAGAAGTTTGAAGAAAAACGTTTTGATGGTGCTAATAGAGAGCTTATGTCAACTCAATTATTTACCAACCGTGTCATGACTTTCATGATGCCACTCATGATGCTTATTATGAATGCGATTACAGTTCTTATTGTATGGGTTGGAGCTAATGGGATTGACCTTGGAAATCTTCAAGTAGGCGATATGATGGCATTTATTACTTATACAATGCAAATCGTTATGTCTTTCTTAATGATTACAATGATTTCTGTCATGTTACCTCGTGCAGGTGTGGCAGCTAATCGTATTGATGAAGTTCTTAATACAGAATCAACTATTCTAGATCCAAAAGTAAATAAGGATGACACAAGATCAGTATTTGAAGGTGTTGTAAGTTTTGAGGATGTTTCATTCCGTTATCCTGGTGCTAATGAAGATGCACTAGAACATTTAAGTTTTACAGCAAAACCAGGACAAACAACAGCTATTATAGGTAGTACGGGTTGTGGTAAATCCACACTCATTCATCTGATTCCTAGATTTTATGATGTAACTAGTGGACGAATCACTATAGATGGTGTTGATATTAGAGATTTATCTCAAGAAAAACTCAGAAGTCTTCTTGGATTTGTACCACAAAAAGGTTTATTATTCTCAGGCGATATTGAGTCTAATATTAAATTTGGTGGAGAGCATATTTCCGATGAAGCTATGAAAGAAGCAGCGGCTATTTCACAAGCAACTGAATTTATTGAAGCGAAACCTGATCAATATAAAAGTAGTATTGCACAAGGTGGTAGTAACGTATCAGGTGGTCAAAAACAAAGGTTATCTATTGCAAGAGCTGTGGCAAAAAGTCCAAAGGTATTCTTATTTGATGATAGTTTTTCAGCATTAGATTACAAGACAGACGTAGTACTTCGTAAAGCCTTAAATGAAAAAATATCAGATGCTACGGTGATTATCGTTGCACAAAGAATCAGTACTATTTTACATGCAGATCAAATCATTGTACTTGATGAAGGTAAAATTGTAGGAATAGGTACCCATGATGCTTTATTAGAAAGCTGTGAAGCATATAGAGAAATTGCAAAATCACAACTTTCAGAGGCTGAGCTGAAAGGAGGGCGTGCATAATGAGCAATGAAACAAGAAGACCAATGAAAGGCCCTATGGGAGGACGAGGACCAGGTGCTGGTATAATGCCTGGAGAAAAAGCTAAGGATTTTAAAGGAACGTTTAAGAAAATCTTGGCATACATGGGAAGTTATAAGATTGCACTTGTGGCTGTATTATTTTTTGCAATAGGTGGGACTACTTTTAACATTATAGGACCTAAAGTTTTAAGTAAAGCAACATCAGAACTCTTTAATGGGCTTGTTGCTAAAGTGTCAGGTACAGGTGGGATTAATTTTGATAGAATAGGAAAGATTCTACTCATCCTATTAGGACTTTACGTGCTTAGTGCTTGTCTTTCTTTTATACAAGGATGGATTATGACAGGTATTTCGCAAAGGTTATGCTTTAGACTTAGAAAAGAAATCTCTGAAAAGATTAATCGCATGCCACTAAAATACTTTGAATCAAGAACAGTAGGTGAAGTTTTATCACGTATTACCAATGATGTTGATACATTAGGTCAAAGTTTAAATCAAAGTGTAACACAGCTTATTACATCAGTAACGACTATCATCGGTGTACTGATTATGATGCTTACCATAAGTCCACTTATGACACTGATTGCACTTGTTATTTTGCCAGTATCAGGTACACTCATTGCTTTTGTCATTAAGAGATCACAAAAATTCTTCATGGCACAACAAGAATATTTAGGAAAAATTAATGGTCAAATAGAAGAAGTTTACAGTGGCCAAAATATTGTTAAAGCCTTTAATAGAGAAAAAACAGTCATAGAAGAATTTGATGTAACCAATGCAGTACTTTACCAATCTGCATGGAAATCACAATTCTTATCAGGTATGATGCAACCTATTATGGTGTTTGTAGGAAATTTAGGTTATGTGGCTGTAGCAGTAAGTGGAAGTCTTCTTGCTATTAAAGGAGCTATTGAAGTAGGAGATATTCAAGCATTTATTCAGTATGTAAAAAGCTTTACACAACCTATTTCACAGCTTGCACAAGTTTCTAATCTACTTCAATCAACAGCAGCGGCTGCTGAACGTGTTTTTGAATTCCTAAATGAAGAGGAAGAAGATTTAGTAGCAGAAAATCCAGTCAAATTAGAAACTGTAGAAGGTCAAGTTTCTTTTGAACATGTACACTTCGGTTATAAATCAGATAAAATTATTATTAATGACTTTAACTGTGAAGTTAAACCAGGTCAAACAGTTGCTATCGTAGGACCAACAGGTGCTGGTAAAACAACAATGATTAAACTTCTCATGAGATTTTATGATGTCAATGCAGGAAGTATTAAGTTAGATGGTCATGATTTAAGAGAATTCAATCGTAGTGATTTAAGAGAATTTTTTGGAATGGTACTTCAAGAGACTTGGTTATTTAAAGGAACCATTATGGAAAATATCCGTTATGGTCGCTTAGATGCTACAGATGAAGAAGTCATCGAAGCAGCTAAAGCAGCGCATGCACATCATTTTATTCAAACACTTCCAGGTGGTTATCATATGGAACTTAATGAAGATGCTAGTAATGTGTCTCAGGGACAAAAACAACTCCTTACCATTGCACGTGCTATTCTTGCCAATAATAGAGTACTCATCCTGGATGAAGCAACAAGTTCGGTGGATACAAGAACAGAGGCGCATATTCAAAAGGCGATGAACAACCTTATGAAAGGACGCACAAGTTTTGTTATTGCACATAGACTATCTACAATAAAAGATGCAGATGTAATCCTAGTTATGAAGGATGGAGATATTATTGAGCAAGGTAATCACGAAACATTACTTGCACAAAATGGTTTCTATGCTAACCTTTATAACTCACAATTTGAAGAAATTACAGCATAAGATACAATAGGCGTATCTCCTTTTTAGAGG
>JAHLFQ010000070.1 GCA_018883705.1 Candidatus Cellulosilyticum pullistercoris | reverse complement strand
TCTGCTTCTTCTAAATCTTGTTCATTTGCATTAGCTACTTCCTTTATTTCAACTTCTCTCTTACCTTGCACAATACCTTCAGCTATGTATTTAGCCATATTACCTGTATTTCCTGTTCCCGTCCAATAAATTATTTTAATCATACTTTTTCTCCTTTTTGAAAATAATTATCATTTATATTTAGTATTATATCTCATTTATGTTTTTTGTCAATCATCATCCATACAATTGATAATATCTTTTCGATACCTTTGCTCTTTAGGTATTTCTCTATATAACTATTTTTTGAAAATGTAAGGAAAAAATACACTAAAATAAAAAAGACACCCTTAGGTGCCTTTTTTATTTTTATTCTTGTGTTAAGTACAAATAGAGTAATTTCACTGTATTTTCTAATGCTGTGTAGTGAGTTCTTTCCATGCCATGTGATGCATGGACACCAGGGCCAATAAGCGCCCCACGAATATCATTTCCACCTCTAAGTGCTGCACTTACATCTGAACTGTACATTGGATAAATATCTACAACATGCTTAATACCATTTTCCTGAGCTAGTCTTATAAGTTTTGTTGTCATTTCATAATCATAAGGCCCGCTTGAATCCTTAGCGCAAATAGATACATCATACTCCGTGCAATTTAAGTCTTCACCAATGCATCCCATATCTACTGCTAATAGCTCTGTAATATCATGAGGGATATAACTAGAACCATGTCCAACTTCTTCATAAACAGAAATAAAAATTTTTGTTGTATAGCGTGGCACTACCTTTTCTCTTGAAAAAAGCTCAAGTAATCCCATTAAAGCTGATACACTTCCTTTGTCATCAATAAAACGTGATTTAATAAAACCACTTTCTGTAACTACTGTCTTAGGGTCAATAAAAACATAATCCCCTGCACAGATTCCTAATGCTTCTACATCTTCTCTGGAATGTACCACTTCATCTATTCTAATTTCCATTTTCTCAGGTATACGCTCTTTAGTTTTGCTATCTTCATAGACATGTGCTGCTGGACTCGTACTTAGGAAAGTTCCTGTATAAATTTTCCCCTCTCTGGTACGTATTCTACAATATTCACTATCTAATGTAGCAGGAATAGGCCCTCCCACTAAGGTGAATTTTAAACTCCCCTGGGCAGTAATAGAACGTACCATAGCGCCTAATGTATCTACGTGTGCAGATAAGCCAATGATCTCTTTGTCACTCTTTCCCGGCAGAGTAATAATTCCACATCCTTTACGTGTTTTTTCAAAAGAATAGCCAAACTGCTCCGCTTGCCTTCTGATATAATCCATTACCTCAAAACAAAAACCACTTGGGCTATCATAGCCGAATATATTTTTTGCTGTTTCTAAAAGATATGTTTTATTTACTGAAATTGTCATGTTTTTGTACTCCCTCTTTTTTGTTTTTATTTTTTTCTTATTTACTTATTTTTCGCTCTAAATACCTTATTTTAAAGGAAAGGTGATGCTTCTATTAAAGCATCACCTTTTGCAACTCTAGAACTATCTATTCATATTCTTTATGACATTCAATCTCTTTGGCTTAACAACTTGACTTACGCCCATTTCACTCATAAGATTAACAAATTGGTCACTAGAATGCTCTTGAATAAATCTTAATTCATCCTTAAAGAGTGGCATGACATTATAAATGAAGATATTTTTATCTTTCTCGATATAACGATAGAATGTCATATCTTCTTGTACCATTGGTGGATAAATTAATGCGCCACAGTATGCTGCACTTGCATTGTACGCCTCTAATTCTTCACCATTACCCACAATGTGTCCCCATCCTAAGTAACTATTAATTTGACTTGGATAAAGTGCTAAATCTGTTAGTAATCTAATGAGCCAAGCATTTTCTTCTGTGTGCATACCTTCACATGAAAGATCAAAGGATTTATCTATAAACATCATAAGCTCTACTTGCTCATATCCTTTAAGCTCTGGCGGTACAGACATAGTCACGGCACGCATCCCATTGGTTACAATCGCATTATGCTTTTCACCACTAAAATATAAAATATCAATAGGTATTTCTGTTGGTACGATTTGCTTGTAAATACCTTCGAAATCACCTAAATATTTCTCTAAATGTGCAATAAAATTAGGTTCAGCTTGTATCTTTAGTTCTACATCCTTAGGCTCAAACCTAGTTTGGTTTTCCTTCATGTCAGCTTCTGTGATACATGGCATAACCACTGTGATATCTAAGTCTTCTATTTTCTTAGCAGATCGCTCCATCTTTTGTTTTCTATCTTGTAAGTTAACAACCTTACCAAGCTCTTCTTGTGTATTAGGAATAGCGGCTATCTTTCCTAAATCCTCTTCTTCCTCATTTTCAAGGTTAGGTAAAATAGTTGTTTGCTCTAACTTTTCAGTTGGTACAGGTTCTATATTCTTAAACTTTGGTACCTCTACCACTTTACTTTCATGAATAGCCTTATCTTCTACCTCTTTAGAGGTTACTATAACTTCTTCTAGCTTTTCTACTTGAGAGGTATCCGTGTTTTCTGTTTCTTTTAACGCTTCGACTTGAGGCTGTCTCTCTATTTCATGAGTATAATCTACATTAGCTTGATGCTCCACCTCTTCAGTACATTTTGATTCTATCGCCACTTCCTCTTCTTCAAATTCCATATTCTCATCTTCTTTATCAACATGTTTATAATAACCTAATATCTTATAAATTAAATAAATAAGAAGGCCTAAACTATATACACCTGATAGAAGATTTATAAAGATATCTGCTTCTAAAGTAGTTATACTTAAATAAACCCCATGAATAATCATACATAACCACAGGTTACCACCATAATAATAAATTAATCCTAGGTAAATACCTACTGCTAGTGGAATGGCTAATGCGCTAAGTACAGCACTTGTATGCACTTCATTTAAGTTTATTAAGATATTTGGTATATAAGTCATTGCAA
>JAHLFQ010000069.1 GCA_018883705.1 Candidatus Cellulosilyticum pullistercoris | reverse complement strand
TAGGTATATTTTTAGCAGATGATATAGTAAGTAAACTAGATACCCAATATCTTTTTAGTGAAATAAATTTACCCAAGTGGGTATTATTAAATAATTATATTGTAAGTGGAACGGCAAAAGTGGAGGGGATTAAGATTCAATCTACTAGAAGTTTAGGTGAAAATATGATTTATGAGATTGCCGTAACGACTATTAATAGATGCTATCCATTGGATGAATTTATAGAACATTATGCCTGGGGAAGTGCAGAAGGCTATTTTATAAATAGAGTAGCAGATATAGAGTATCCAGTAATGGATCTATGTAAGACAAATCTAGAGAAACTCAACAGGCAAAGATATATGTATAGTGATAAGATAGACGAGATGAAGCTTAAGCAGTTTTTTTGGATAACTGTAAGTAAGGACAATGTACTTAAAATCAGAAGTATTAATAATGCTGAAACATGGGGGATGGATACTGATCATAAGCATCAATTATTAGATTCACAATATATAACTCGTGTAGCATATAAGAAAGAGGCAACTAAAGACGAAAAAGAATTCTTAAATAAGCTCTTTATCACACTGATGGAAGCTAGTAAGGGCAGTTATGACTACTATGAAGTGGCATATCATACTAGTGGATCAGTTTTTCAAAAGATGTGGGAAGAGATGGGCTTTATGAATCAGTTTGATATTCAAGAGGCCTATTATAAAGATGCTTTTCCACTAAGTATTATACCCTATAAAGATGGAATTAGTACGTTAATTGTAAGGAAAGAGGGAATAAAAATACAGCCAAGTATTTATAGTACAAAGCAGCAGCCTAGATACATTGTAATCATTCCTGTGGAGGCTATACTTAACAATAACCAAGTAGTATATTATAATTATAAATATTTTATAGGCATGGAGAATATGAAGGTAGAGTTTCTTCAATTTATGTCTATGAATGAAATTGAAGAAGGAGATTATACAGGAGTTAAAGAACAAGATGATAAAGTTGAAAATACTTAAGGGCTCAAAACAAGCAGGTAGAAGAGTCGCTCAAGGTGTATAATTTTCCTTAACAAAAGACTAGAATAAGATAAGAGGGAAAACATGATTAAAAAATTTTATCCGACAAAGGCATTAGGCTCCATTTATGAATTACCAATTGAAGAGTTAAAGCAAAGGGGTATAAAGGGTATTATCTTTGATATAGATAATACCTTAGTTCCATATGATGAAGCAGAACCAACAGAGAAAATTATTTCATTTTTTGAGGCACTTCAAGAGAAAGGATTTAAAATTACGCTTGTTTCTAATAATACAGAGGATCGCGTAGTGAAATTTAATGAGAAGTTAAAGGTACTTGCGCTTCATAAAGCACAAAAGCCTTCTAGAAAAAGCCTTAAAAAAGCATTAGAAATGATGCATTGCCAGGTGGATGAAGCCATTATTGTGGGAGATCAGATTTTCACAGACGTATACGGTGGGAACCGTGCGGGACTTAAGACGTACTTAGTGGCACCTATTAGCGATAAAGATGAATGGCAAACTAAGATAAAAAGAGGATTAGAACGTCAAGTGATTAAAAGTTATAATAATTGGTTAAAAAGACAAAATTAAGATCTTAATTATTTAATTTGATTTATTGGATTATTTAAGACATAATAGAATGAAAGCTTAAAAAATAGGCCATGATGTTAAGAGGAAATAGTCAAAAAAATAAGAGAAAGAGGCGGTAGTATTGAAACCTAGCCAAAAGGGTTATACGCTGATTGAACTTGTTACAGTACTCTTAATTATGGCGCTGCTTGGATGTGGTGTTCAAATAGGAAATCGGATGGTCAAAGAAGTGACCTTAAAAGCTAAAGCAAGTGAAATAGTAAAAGGAATAGAATACATTAAACAGAGTGCAGCGGTTACAGGAAATACTTATGCTATTATTTGTTTTGAAAATCGTATTTTATTTAGAAAGTTACCACACGATACACTTTATAAGGTACAACTTGGGCAGAATATTAGGGTACCAGCATACATGACAGGGGAACATTTTTTTAAGTTTAAGGGTACAATGGCACCTTCTAAAGGCGGGACACTGATTTTAAAAGATAAGTCTTTAAGGAAGCAGGCACGTATCACAGTAGGTATTGCAACAGGAAAAGTAAGAGTCTATTATGAGACAATATAAAGAAGCTGATATTTAGCAAAATGGGGTGTGGGATGAAGCAAATATGTTTAATAGGTTTTATGGGAAGTGGCAAGACAACAGTTGGTGAAGCGTTGGCAAGGCAGCTAGATATGCCATGGGTTGATTTAGATACGTATATTGTTAAGCAAATCAATAAAAGCGTTAGTCAAATTTTTAGTGAATCAGGTGAAAGTTATTTTAGAAAGCTTGAATCCTTGTATTTACAGCAAGTATTAGATGGAAATAAAGGTGTGATTTCAACAGGTGGTGGTATTATTACAACCCTTGAAAATATAGAAAAACTTCGCAAGGAAACAACAATTTATTTAGCCTATCCATTTGATACGTTATATGAACGGATAGCAGGAGATACAACAAGACCGCTTGCTACGAGTTACGAATCACTAAAAGAACGCTTCAATAGTAGGTTAGCGCTTTACGAAAAAGCTTGTCAAGTTAGAATTGATTGTCAAGATAAAAGCATAAATTGTATTGCTGAGGAGATAATAAGTAAGATTAGTAGACTAGAGAGAATATCTTAAGAGGATGGATAGAATGAATACACGTATAGAGAAACTAAGAGAGTATATGAAGACAAATGGCTTAAATGGGTTTTTGATAGGTAGTGAAGCAAATCGCATGTATTTAAGCGGCTTCACAGGTTCTAATGCAATGCTACTGATTACAAATAGTGAGCAGTATATCATCACTGATTTTAGGTATTTGGAGCAAGTTGCTAAAGAATGTCCTGATTTTATCTGTATTGACCAAGGTAAAATAGGGCTATTAAGAACAGCTTTTGATTTTGCATGTCAAGCAAGCTGTAAGAAAATAGCTTTTGAAGCTGAACATATAAGCTATAGTAGATATCAAGAACTTGTTAAGGAAAGTAGAATTGAGTGGATACCTACTGAAGGTGTTGTAGAAAGACTTAGAGAGATTAAGGAAGAAACGGAGCTTGAAAAGTTAGCCAAAGCAGAAAGTATTGGAGATATAGCTTTTAAAGAAGTGATAAAGTTTATTGAGGAGAACTGGAAGAAAGGGATCACAGAGAATGAAGTTGCTCTTGAAATTGAACGTGTTATGCGTAAAAATGGTGCTTCTGGTAACTCATTTGATACGATAGTAGCTTCAGGTGCCAAATCTTCCTTACCTCATGCTAAGCCAGGTGATGAGTTTCTTAAAAAAGGCGATTTTGTCGTAATGGACTTTGGATGTATCTATGAGGGTTATTGTTCTGATATGACACGTACAATTGTTATTGGAGAGGCAAGTCCAAAACATCGTGAAATTTATGATACTGTACTTAAAGCACAGGAATTAGCTTTACAAGGTATTCGTGCAGGTCTTAAAGGAAAAGAAGTAGATGCAATAGCACGTCATTATATTACCGAGGCTGGTTATGGTAACTATTTCGGTCATGGTCTAGGACATTCTGTAGGAATTGAAATTCATGAAAATCCAAGATTCTCTATGGCAGAGGAGCAAATCATTGAAAGTGGGATGGTGATTACTGTAGAACCAGGTATTTATTTACCTGGCTTTGGCGGAGTTCGTATCGAAGATATGGTGATTGTGACAAAAGAAGGTATCAAAAACCTTACGCATTCGCCAAAGGAACTGATTATCATTAATTAAAACAAAAAAATCGTTGAAAATTTTAAAAATCTAGTTTACACTATATTAGAAAAGAAACTTAGGAGGAAGTGCAATGATAGCAGCAGGTGATTTTAGAAATGGTGTTACAATCGAATTTGAAGGTAACATTTATCAAATTGTTGAATTTCAACATGTAAAACCAGGAAAAGGTGCGGCTTTTGTACGTTGTAAAATAAAAAATATTAAAACAGGTGGGGTTGTAGAAAAAACTTTCCGTCCATCTGAAAAACTTCCAAAAGCACATATCGAACGTAAAGATATGCAATACCTTTATTCTGATGGTGAATTATATCACTTCATGGATATTAACACATATGATCAAATCGCAGTTAATGAAAGTACAGTAGGTGATTCCTTAAAATTCGTTAAAGAAAACGAAATGGTTAAAATTGCTTCTCACCAAGGTGAAGTATTTGCAATTGAACCACCACTTTCTGTAGAGCTTGAAATCACAGAAACAGAACCAGGTATTAAAGGTGATACAGCACAAGGTGCTACAAAACCAGCAACTGTTGAAACAGGTGCTAGAGTAATGGTACCATTATTCATTAACCAAGGTGAAATGATTCGTATCGATACACGTACAGGTGAATATACAGGTAGAGCTTAATAACTAAGCAGAACCTATAATTCTATAATAATAAAAAAAGACGTTACTGAGGTAACGTCTTTTTTTATGCCATTTTTGTTCTATCTAGGCTAGAACCTGCATATATTCTATTAGCAGAATAGGACAAAGGAGGAGATCCCATGAAAGCACTGTTAAAAGTTATGCCAGCGAAACTTAAAAGAGGACTAAGTGCTTTATCAGAGGCAGATTTTAAGCAGCTACAAGAAATCAGGTTAAGAGTAGGACAACCCCTTATTTTAAAAATAGGTGGTAATGAATTTGGTTTAGGTGATGAGGGTATTTGTAAGCTAGAGTGGGGGCACAAAATATCTAAACAAGATATATCGGATATTTTACACTGTATGAGTAATTTTTCTCTGTATGCCCTAGAAGATGAATTAAGACAAGGTTTTTTAACATTAGAAGGAGGGCATCGAGTAGGGTTGGTAGGAAAAGTAGTTTTAGAAAGTAATCGTATCAAAACCCTAAAGTATATTAGTGGTATGAATATTAGAATT
>JAHLFQ010000007.1 GCA_018883705.1 Candidatus Cellulosilyticum pullistercoris | reverse complement strand
GCTTAGTAGATAAGGGATGCACTATTTATGAAATACTTTGTAGAAAGCCTTATCAAAAAATATTTTAAAGTTGTGTTAACTCCAAGGCAATGTGTTACACATACTGGAGTTGTAAAAAGTAACGAGAGTATAAGAATTGATCATCAATGCTTCATCTATTAAGGTGTTAAAGGGTAGGTATTTAGAAAATCTTAATGGATGAAGCTTTTTGTGTGCTTAAAAATAAAAGGGTGTCATAAAATAAGGCCAAAGTGTGCTAGATAGACTTGCAAACAAAGGCTACAAACGTTATCATAATAAATACTATAACAAAGAAATTGAAAGGATTGACTATCAATCAATGACAAAACAAAGAATACAAAAAACAAGATGGAAAGCAGGCAATATGATTTATCCACTGCCAGCAGTAATGGTTAGTTGTGGGAATGAAACGGAAACTAACATCGTTACCGTAGCATGGACAGGAACAATTTGTACGAACCCACCTATGACCTATATTTCTTTAAGACCTTCTCGCTATTCCTATGACTTAATTAAAGCATCTGGTTATTTTGCAATTAACTTAACCACGGAATCCCTTGTTAGAGAAACGGATTTTTGTGGTGTAAAAAGTGGAAGAGATGTAGATAAATTTAAGGAAATGCATTTAACCTGTATTCGTGATGAAGAGACCCATTGCCCTATGATTGAAGAAAGCCCAGTAAGTATAGTTTGTGAAACAGTAGAAATTAAGGAATTGGGTTCACATCATATGTTTATTGCCAATGTAAAAGCTGTTTATGTGGACGAAAGTTATATGGATGAAAAAGGGAAGTTTCATTTAAATGAAACAGGACTTATAGCTTATTCACATGGGAGTTATTTAAGTATTGGAGAAGAGCTTGGTACTTTTGGTTATTCTATTTCCAAGAAAAAAAAGCCATGTATAACAAAGTCAAAAAAAGATAAAGTAGAGCAAGAAGCGAGCACAATGAAAAAAGGCGCAGAAAAATCAACCTCTTGCCACAATAAGAAAGTCTCATCCAATAAGAGAGAGAAAAATCAGCAAATACCTAGAAATTCTGCTACACATAAGTCTAATAAAAAGACTTCGAAGAAAAGGAACAAGAATAAAAAACATAACAAAAAGACTCCACAATAAAGTGAAAAAATAGTAACTATTAAACAAGAAAGAGCTAGAACATGGATTAGTTAAAATGTTCTAGCTCTTTTTATAGTGGAGAAAGGTCCTATTGGTCAAAGTGTAAAAAAGAATTACCATCTATAGTAAGAAGAAGCTTAGTAGGAAATGATTTAGTGCCGCCAATGATGTAGAGTGTATAGTAGCGTGATAACTTGAGTGTACAATTAGCCTTGGTAAGGATAGTCTTTTTAGAATCAAGGTCAATTAGTTCAGCTGTATAGGTAGCAGGTGAAAAAGATAAATAGGAACTAAGTTGATGTGAGGTGATTTTTTTGAAGAGAGGGGTTGTGTCCACAAGACGAAGCTGAAGGGGCATAAGATTTTGGCTAAAGTTACCAACACGTAAAAGAAAATGTTCTTCAGGTATCTTTTTATGTGGATCATTCATTAAATAACATTGTAAGGTTTCGCTATGAGGTGCATAGGTCACAACAAGTGTATAAACTTTTTCGGGACTAATCCACAAGGTACGTGTAAGAAGCGGTTCTGTGTCTTTATGAAGGCAAATGGATATTACGTGTTCACCCTTTGGAAGTGGTTTGTAAATCGTAAAGTCTTCGTAAAGCAAGTCTTTAGCATAGAGTTCTTCATCTAAATAAAGATCAAAGCTATTAGACGTAGGAATAGCATGAAGTACTCTTAAGAAGCTATAGGGTTGAATCATTTTATGTTTCATTGTTCTTTTCCTTTGAAAAGTTTTCTATTTCATTATATGAGGAGCGATGTCTTTGTAGTAATCTAAAAAGTTAATCGTTCTACGAATTACCTAGGTAAAAATAAAAGTCTATTAATAGATGGGTTGATTTACAAAGGTATAAAAGTAAAAAAGTTATGATTGGTCTTCTATACACATCATACAATAAGTATATGAATAGATTTGCAAATGGCAATAAGGGAGGAGACTATGAATTTACATAAATTACATCAATTACTGAAGAATGATGAAGGCTTTAAATTAGACTTTAAATTAAAACTTGGTTTAGAATTAGAGTCAGAAAAGAAAGAGTTTGTAAAAGATGTGATAGCTATTGCAAATACGCCAGGAGGAAGAGGTTATATTATTTTTGGAGTAGAAGATCAAACAAGGCATATTGTAGGGCTAAGTGAAATACCTGAACATGTTGAAGAAAGAATTCAACAAATTATTGCGAATCGCACAAGTCCCCCTGTACCTGTACGTTTTGATTTATTGCAGGTTAAGGATAAGAAAGTAGGTGTGGTTACTATTTTTAAAAGTATGCAGGTACCCCATCAGATGATTCAAACAGGTGCGTTTTATATACGCAGGGGTTCTACCACTGATAAAGCTAATAGACATGAAATAGCTAATATGTTGCAGCAGTTTGGGATGCTCAGTTTTGAGAATGTACCTTGTAGAAATAGTAGCCTATCTGATTTGAGTGAAGAAACTATTAAAAAGCATATAGGAATTTTAAATTCAAATCCTTTTCAACAAAAACTGATTTTATGCACCATGGGGATTATTGCATGTGATTTAGAGAAAGAAAAATACTATCCGACTTATGGCGGCTTACTTTTATTTGGTAAAAGACCTCAGGATTTTATTCCACAAGCCATTTTAGAAGTGGAACAAGAGGGCGTGAGTATTGGCATTGGGGGCAATGTAATCGATATGTTAGAGGCTTTTAAAAAGAGGATGAAGCAAATGCTACCTAAAAATTATCCATTAGAGGGTTTAGTAGAGGTAGTAACCAATGCTATTATTCATCGTAGCTACTGGAACAATGGACAATATACCCATGTGCAAATTTCAGAGGAGGCTATTGTTGTCACTAACCCCATGAATCACGAAATCTATGGTGTAAAAGTAAGTAGATGGCGTGTCAATCCATGGTTATACTCACGACTACTTATCATGCAACAGCAAAAGAGTTTTCATTTAGGAATCGGGCTTGAAAAAGCAAAAGAGCTTTTTAAAAGCAAAGGCACAGTCAAAATTGAAACGAAGCCAATGGAAGGTATTTTTGAAGTCACTTTACCAGGTCTTAGAAATTATAAAAAAAAGAGAGATAATGAGATTATTAAATCTTAAAAAAATTTAATATAGCTAAAAATAATGAAAAGCAGCAAGTTGTGAATAATAGTAGACTACTTTATTTATAATATTAAGAGTTATTTAGTATTTGGAATAAAATAGAGCTATGTGGTATAATAGGAAAATAAGTAAAGGAGGAAGATTATGTCAAATATGAAAGAAGAACTTAAAAAAGAATACAAAAACGTATGGAACACTTATACAGAAGAAGATAAAAGAGCACTATTTGCTTATGGTGAACGTTATCGTCAATTTATTTCTAAAAATAAAACAGAGCGTGAATGTGTACGTGATATGATTTTACAAGCTGAGAAAGCAGGCTATAAGAATATTGAAACACTTATTGAGAATAATACAGCTGTAGGAGCTGGCGATAAAGTTTATGCAAACTACAATGATAAAACACTTGTTTTATTCTGTGTAGGAGAAAAACCAATAACAGAGGGGATGAATTTATTAGGTGCGCACTTAGATTCACCTCGTCTTGATTTAAAACCAAATCCACTTTATGAAGATACAGATTTCGCCATGCTTAAAACACACTATTATGGTGGCGTTAAAAAATATCAATGGGTAAGTATGCCTCTTGCGATTCATGGAACTGTAGCCAAAAAAGATGGTTCAGTTGTGAATCTTTCTATTGGTGAAGATCCTATGGATCCTGTAGTGGGTATTTCTGATCTTTTAATTCACTTAGCAAGTGAACAAATGCAAAAAAAATTAAGTGAAGCTATTAAAGGAGAAGATTTAAATATCTGTTTAGGAAGTATTCCACTTGAAGGAGAAGAAAAAGAAAAAGTAAAAGCAAATATTTTGAAGCTTCTTTTTGAAAAATATGGTATGATTGAAGAGGATTTCGTTTCTGCTGAGATTGAAATTGTACCTGCAGGTCCTGCACGTGATTATGGGCTTGATCGTAGCATGATTATTGGATATGGACAAGATGATCGTGTATGTGCATATGCTTCACTTGAAGCACAGCTTGAGGTAGAGAATCCTGTGCGTACAACTGCTACTATTTTAGTAGATAAAGAAGAGATTGGTAGCGTGGGTGCATCTGGTATGCATTCTAGATTTTTCGAAAATATGGTAGCAGAATTAATGAACTTATGTGGCTGCTATTCTAGTTTAAATCTTAAACGTGCTATGTCACGCTCTAAAATGCTTTCTTCTGATGTGACAGCAGGTTATGACCCTAATCATCCAACTGTGTTAGAGAAAAATAATGCGGCATACTTTGGAAAAGGTGTTGTATTTATGAAATACACAGGATCTAGAGGAAAATCTGGTTCAAATGAAGCAAATGCTGAATATGTAGCAGAGTTAAGACGTATCATGGCAGAAGAAAATGTAACTTGGCAAACTGCAGAGCTTGGTCGTATTGACCTTGGTGGTGGTGGAACCATTGCTTATATTTTAGCTGAATATGGTATGGATGTTATTGACTGTGGTGTACCTGTTCACAGCATGCATGCACCTTGGGAAATTACAAGCAAAGCAGATTTATATGAAATGAGAAAAGCTTATGTGGCGTTTCTTAAAAACGCATAAATTAAATGTTAAAGGAGTCAATCAATGAATAATCCAATTGTAACCATTACGATGGATGATAATAGTCAAATCGTATTAGAACTTTATCCAGAAATTGCACCAGAATCAGTAAAAAACTTTGTTTCACTTGTAAGTAAAGGATTTTATGATGGGTTAACATTCCACCGCATCATTCCTGGTTTTATGATTCAAGGAGGATGTCCAGAAGGAACAGGAACAGGCGGACCTGGTTACCGTATTAAAGGTGAGTTTGCACAAAATGGTGTGAAAAATCCATTAAAGCATACACGTGGTGTTCTTTCAATGGCACGTAGTATGATGCCAGATTCAGCAGGTTCACAATTCTTTATTATGCATGAAAATGCACCACATTTAGATGGTCAATATGCAGCATTTGGTAAAGTCATAGAAGGTATGGATGTGGTAGATTATATTGCTAGAGTAGGGACTGACTTTAGTGACCGTCCTGTAACACCTGTTGTAATGAAAACAGTAACAGTAGATACAAAAGGTGAAACTTACGAGGAACCTAATAAGTTATAACTATTATTTATAATCAATGAAGCTTTCAAAAATTAAGATGGTAATGATTTGATAATCATGCTATAATTTAAAAATCAATTGTTTCCTAAGGAGGAAGTTTAAAATGGAAGAAAACAAAAACTGTGGTTGTGGTGGCTGTGGTCACGAAGAAGAAAATGTAACAGGATGTGGATGTGGTTGTGGACATGACCATGGTGATGAAGGTGAAGAATCTATCATCTATGTAACATTTGATGATGAAGATGATACAGAAGTACCTTGTACAGTACTTGATATCTTTGAATGTGAAGGTAGAGAATATATTGCAATTGCTCCAAAAGCTGATGTAGATAATGAAGATGAAGCAGAAGTATACTTCTATCGTTATTCAGAAGATGGTGAAGAAGTTAAATTAGATGATATCGAAACAGATGAAGAATGGAATGCTGTAGCAGAATTATTTGATGAAGCTTTCTTTGGTGCATACGACGACGAAGAATAAAAGAGGTAGGGCAAAAGCCCTCCTTTTTTTATGCGCTAAAATGACACAATGACTTCAAAGAATAAAAGCCTAATAATCAATCCATACTTAGTTAAAGGGTGATTAAAGAACCTTTAGAGATAAAGCTTGCATAATTCGAACATATGTGTGATAATGCTTTCAAAAGAAGCATAAATAGAAAAGTTAATAGTAAAGGTTTTTTAAGATAGCCTAAGAAAATTATGGATAGATTGATAAGAGTTAACATCTTGACAATAGGACATGTTTTATTTACAGTAAGTAGGATGAGATTAAATAAATAGGTGATAAGAGATGAAAGAGAAAATATATGATAACCAGAGTATCTCGGCACTAAAAGGCGCTGACCGTGTTCGGCTAAGACCGGGAGTTATTTTTGGTTCAGATGGTATTGAGGGGTGTCAACACTCAGTATTTGAAATATTAGCAAACTCTATTGATGAGTTCAAAGAGGGTTTTGGAAATACAATTAATGTAACATTACACAAAGATTATTCCATTACAGTGGAAGATTATGGAAGAGGTATACCGGTTGATTACAATGAAAGTGAAGAGCGTTATAACTGGGAACTTGTTTTTTGTGAACTTTATGCTGGGGGTAAATATAATAACAATGAAGGTGACAACTATGAATTTAGTTTAGGGCTAAATGGACTAGGTAGTTGTGCCACACAATATAGTTCACAATTCATGGATGTAGAAGTTAGACGAGATGGCTACCTTTATGAATTGCATTTTGAAAAAGGGCAGAACATAGGTGGCTTACGTAAGACAAAGTCTAATTATAAGCATACAGGTAGTAAAATTCATTGGTTACCTGACCATGATGTTTTTACAGAGGTTCATATTTCACCTGCTTATTTCCATGACGTTTTAAAAAGACAAGCAGTAGTTAATAAGAATTTACAGTTTGTTTTTGAAGATCAAATTAATGATGAAAAATATGTGTATCTTTATGAAGATGGTATTTTAGGTTATGCTAAAGAAATAGCTGAAGGAAAGAATTTTACAGATGTTGTTTTTACAGAGCAAGAAACAAAAGGCCGTGACCGTGAAGATAGACCGGATTATAAATTAAAGTTTCAAATTGCTTTCTGCTTTTGTAACGAAAAAAATACACTTGAATATTATCACAACTCAAGTTACTTAGAATATGGTGGTTCACCAGACAAAGCGATTAAGAATGCTTTTGTTTATGCCATTGACCAATATTTAAAGAATGAAAATCTTTATAATAAGGATGAGAAAAAAGTTACTTTTGTAGATATTCAAGATAGTTTGATTTTAATTTCAAACTCTTTTTCTACAATAACGAGCTATGAAAATCAAACTAAAAAAGCGATTACTAACAAATTTATACAAGAAGCTATGCAAGACTATTTAAAGGAATATCTATTCATTTATTTTACAGAGAATAAAGATGAAGCTGTAAAAATTGCAAAGCAAGTACTAGTTAATAAACGTAGCCGTGAAAAAGCAGAGCGTACACGTATTAATGTACGCAAGCAGTTAAGTGGAACCATTGATATTGGAAATCGTATTAAGAAGTTTGTAGATTGTCGTAGCAAAGATGTTAATAAGCGTGAACTCTATATTGTAGAGGGAGACTCAGCATTAGGTTCTTGTAAGTTAGGTAGAAATGCAGAATTTCAAGGCATTATGCCTGTTCGAGGAAAGATTTTGAACTGTTTAAAGGCAGATTATGATAAAATCTTTAAGAGTGATATTATTGTAGACTTATTAAAGGTACTAGGGTGTGGGGTAGAAATTACCTCTAAACACAATAAAGATTTGCATACGTTTGATTTAAATAATTTAAGATGGCAAAAAGTGATCATTTGTACAGATGCCGATGTAGATGGCTATCAAATTCGTACTCTTATTCTAACGATGCTATATGCTTTAGCACCAACGCTTATTAAAGAAGGGAAAGTATTTATTGCAGAAACACCTCTTTATGAAATCAATACTAAAAATAAAACTTTCTTTGCTTTTTCTGATTATGAAAAAGCTGAGATTTTAAAAGGCATTAAAACAAAGTATACGATTCAACGTTCTAAAGGATTAGGAGAAAATGACCCAGATATGATGTGGGAAACCACTATGAATCCTGAAACACGTCGCCTGATTCAAGTAGTACCTGAAGATGTTGAGGCCACGGAAGCCATGTTTGATCGCTTATTAGGAGAAGACCTTCAAGGTAGAAAAGATTTTATTGCTAGTGAAGGCCATCGCTATCTAGAATTAGCGGATATGAGTTAGAAAGGAGCGTAAGATATGGATCACCATGTAATCAGACAAAACATTACAGAGACACTTGAAAGTAATTACATGCCTTATGCCATGAGTGTTATTGTATCGAGAGCCTTACCTGAGATTGATGGTTTTAAACCTTCTCACCGTAAGTTACTTTACACCATGTATAAAATGAATTTAATTAAAGGCGTGCGTACGAAATCAGCCAATATTGTTGGACAAACCATGAAGCTTAATCCACATGGAGATAGCGCCATTTATGAAACCATGGTACGTCTAACAAAAGGCTATGCCGCTTTAAATACGCCTTTTGTAGACTCAAAAGGGAACTTTGGTAAGGTCTATTCAAGAGATATGGCTTATGCGGCTTCTCGTTATACAGAAGCAAAATTAAGTGAAATCTGTAATGAAATATTTAATGATATTGAAGAGAATGCTATTGATTTTGTAGATAATTATGATGGGACACTTAAAGAACCTGTTCTTTTGCCAACACGCTTTCCTAATATTTTAGTTAATCCTAATCAAGGAATTGCTGTAGGGATGGCAAGTAATATTTGCTCATTTAATTTAAATGAAGTTTGCGAAGCAACAATTGCTTATCTGAAAAATGAAAAGGCAGAGTTGATGGATTATATAATCGCACCTGATTTTCCAACGGGCGGTACACTCATTTATGATGAAAGTGAAATACGTCAAGTCCTAGATACGGGAAAAGGAAGCTTCAAGATACGTGGTAACTACGAATATATAAAAAAGGAAAACTGTATTGAGATTACGGAGATTCCTTATACGACAACGGTAGAAGCTATTATTGACAAAATAGAAGACCTTGTTAAATCGGGTAAAATAAAAGAAATCTCTGATGTACGTGATGAAACAGATTTATCAGGACTTAAATTAACGATTGATATTAAACGTAGTACAGATGCAGATTTACTCATGGAAAAGTTATATAAAGCCACACCATTAGAAGATAGCTTTAGTTGTAACTTTAATATTTTAGTAGATGGTATGCCACGTGTCATGGGTGTTAAAGAAATTCTTCATGAATGGACAACATTTAGACAAAACTGTATTGTACGTAAGTATCGTTTTGCTATTGAGAAGATGGAAAAACGTTATCACCTTCTTATGGGGCTTAAACAGATTTTATTAGATATTGATGCAGCCATTGCCATTGTACGTCATACTGAGAAAGAAAAAGATGTTGTACCTCGTTTAATGGCCCATTTTGACATTAGCGAAATGCAAGCCGACTATGTAGCAGAAATTAAACTGCGTCATTTAAATAAACAATATATTTTAGAAACACTTAAAGAGTTAGAAGCACTTGAAAAGGAAATTATACGCTTAAAGGATTTAATTGAAGATCCTAAAAAAGTAAAGAAAGTGATTATTGATGAGCTTAAACAAATTCAAAAAAAATATGGGGTATCTCGTCAAACAAAGATATTAAAACATACAGAAATTACAAGACCAAAAGAGGAAGAACTTGTTGAAGATTACAACGTAAAACTTTTCTTTACGGATCATCAGTACCTTAAGAAGATTACACTTGTCTCATTAAGAAGTAGTGGTGAACAGAAATTAAAAGAAAATGATACAATTATTCAAGAGATAGATAGTAGCAATCGTAGTGAACTTTTAATGTTTACAAACCAAAGTAATGTTTACAAATTAAAGCTTCATGAAATAGAAGATTGTAAAGCAAGTCAATTTGGGGTTTATTTACCTAATTTATTAAAACTCGATGAAGGTGAACAAATCATTGCAGTTTGTAGTACAGTAGATTATAGTGGTTATATGGCATTTGGATTTACAACGGGTAAAGTTTCTAAAGTATCTCTTAAAGCCTATGAGACAAAAACAAATCGTAAGAAGCTCGTTAAAGCTTTTTATGGTAAGGCAGAGTGTGTAGGCATTTGCCATGTTACAGATGAAGATATATTAGAGCTTGAAAGAGATGATGAAAAGGTAGCTTATATATCAGTGAGTCAGTTAGAAGAAAAACAAAAAAGAGATGCAAATGGGATGCAGGCTTTAAGTATTACAAAGAAAATTGGAATGAAAAGCATGCAAAAAGTAAATGATGCCACAGAAGAAATAAAGGAACGTCTAGCTAAGGAGCTACCAGCCACTAGTAAGATACGTTAAGAAAGTAAAGCAGTTTTTGGATTTTACTATTTTAGAGGGGGGCTTAGGCCAAATGAGAAGTACAATAGAAGCAGCAAAACGTATTGTTGTTAAGATAGGAACATCATCTTTAACACATGAGAATGGTAAAGTGGATTTAGATAAAATGGAGAAATTAGCAAGGGTTTTAACAGACCTTAATAACTCTGGTAAAGAAATTATTTTAGTTTCTTCAGGTGCTATTGGTGCAGGCATGCAGCGTATAGGGCGTAATAAACGTCCAGAGGATTTACCTCTAAGACAAGCAACTGCAGCTATTGGACAAGCTATATTAATGAAAATGTACCAAAAGTTTTTTGATGAATATAATCAAGTCATTGCTCAAATATTATTAACAAAAGATGTTATGGAGGATAGCATTAAAAAAAATAATGCTAAAAATACTTTTGAAACGTTAATGGAGCTAGGCGTTATTCCTATTATCAATGAAAATGACTGTATTTCAACAGCTCAGATTGAAGGGTATCGTTTTGGAGATAATGATACGCTATCTGCTACAGTGGCTGAACTTGTTGGAGCAGACCTATTAGTACTTCTTACAGACATTGATGGACTTTATACAAGTAACCCAAAAGAAAATAGTGAAGCTGTACTGATTCAGGAGATTGATGAGATTACACCAGAGGTAAAATCCCTTGCAGGAGGAGCTGGTTCTAGACTAGGTACAGGTGGTATGATTACTAAGATTCTAGCAGCAGAAATTGCCAAAGCATGTGGCACTCAGACAGTAGTTGCATCAGGTGAGCATATTGAGGTATTAAGAGATATCGTACGTGGTGAAGCTATTGGGACATGGTTTAAGGCATAATAGAAAGGAATGATATGATGGATATGAATCAACTGATTAAAGAAATTAATGAACTTGCACATAAGAAAAAAACAGAAGGGTTAACACCTGAAGAGCAAGTAAAGCAAGATGCACTTCGTAAGAAGTATTTAGAAGTATTTAGAGGGAATTTTAAAAAACAATTAGAACACACAAAAATAAAAACACCAGATGGTCAATTACATCCTTTAAAATATATGCCAGCAAATCCTAAAAAAATGCACTAAAAGAAAAGCGATACACCACTTACAAATGCGTAAGGGTGGAATCGCTTTTTTGTATGATAGGAAAGTTTTACTTTTCTATCGTACAATGACTTTCTAGTATAAGTTTCGAATGTTTGTTTGCCTTTTTATAACACGTAGTATAAAATAAAAGAGATAAGAATGAAAAGTAATGAAAAGGAGAGTAGCATGATCACCTATTTAAAGGGAAACGTTAGCGAACTTGGCGAAAATACTGTGGTTATAGAGGCTTATGGAATCGGCTATGAAGTTTTTTGTAGCACGAGAACCATTAGTGAATTGATGGGTCAGAAGGAAACTGTAAAATTATATATTCATGAACATATTAAAGAAGATGGCCATGATCTATATGGCTTTTATTATAAAGAAGATAGGGAAGTTTTTAGAAAGCTCATTGGAGTAAGTGGTATTGGGCCTAAAAGTGGGATGCAGGTACTTAATCTTTATAGTGTACAAGAGATCATTGAAATCATTATGGAGCAAGATAGTAAAGCACTTAGTAAAGTGAGTGGCATTGGGCCTAAAACTGCACAGCGTATTATTTTGGAGCTTAAAGATAGTATGAGTAAGCTATATGTACCAGATTTAAGTTTACTTCAAACAGGATTAAAAAATACAGAGTCTAAACATGAGGCAATAGAGGCCCTAGAATCATTAGGGTATAGCAATCAAGAAGCTAAAAAAGCAGTGGAAGCAGTGGATGACTATCACTCCACAAGTGAAGAACTCATTCGAAAAGCACTTAGTTTATTAGGTATGTAAGGAGGCTTAAAAGATGGAGAAGCGAATTATTTCAAGTGACTTACAACTTGAAGATAATGAAATGGAAAGTAGCATACGTCCCCTAACATTAGATGAATATATTGGACAAAGTGCCATCAAAGAAAATATTAAAATTTTCATTGAAGCAGCAAAACTAAGAGGAGAGGCGCTAGATCATGTTTTGCTATATGGGCCACCGGGATTAGGAAAAACAACAATGGCAGGGGTAATTGCTTCAGAAATGGGCGTTAAAATTAAAATTACTTCAGGACCGGCTATTGAAAGACCAGGTGATATTGCAGCTATTCTCAACAATTTACAGCATGGTGATATTTTGTTTATTGATGAAATTCATCGCATGAGTCGTCAGGTTGAGGAAGTTCTGTATTCAGCCATGGAAGATTATTGTATTGATATTATTGTAGGAAAAGGTCCAGCTGCAAAATCTATTCGTTTATCGCTTCCTAAGTTTACTTTAATTGGAGCAACTACAAGAGCAGGTATGCTTAGTTCACCACTTAGAGATCGATTTGGTATTATTCAACGATTAGAGTATTATACAAAAGAAGAACTAGGACAAATCATTGAGCGAACAGCACATTTATTAGGAACATCAATCACTAAAGAGGCTGCAATTGAACTTGCTAAATGTAGTAGAGGAACACCAAGGGTGGCTAATCGATTACTTAAAAGGGTAAGAGATATTGCACTGATTAAATTTGAAAATGAAATTAATGATACGGTATGTGCAAGTGCACTTTCACTTTTAAATATCGACCGTAATGGATTAGATGATATTGATAGACGAATTATTGAAGCCATTGCACTTCAATTTAAGGGAGGACCTGTCGGATTAGATACGTTAGCGGCGGCTATTGGAGAAGAACGTGATACATTAGAGGATGTTTATGAACCCTATCTGATACAGCAAGGCTTTATGCAGCGTACACCAAGAGGTAGAATGCTTGCACCTAAAGCTTATGAGCTATTTGATTTGAAAAGTTTGTAGAATTTTAAATAGGGGTATGCTATAATGAGAGGAAAGAAAATGTGCGTTGTGCATGTACAGTAACTCGTCGAGGGAAAAAAGAACATAGAAACAGGGGAAGGTAACTTCCCCTGTTAGTTTATTAAGAAAAAGGTGAAAAATTTTGAATAAAGCAGAACTACTAGCTCCTGTTGGTAAAATGGAGAATGCAATTGCGGCTATTGAAAATGGAGCAGATGCTCTGTTTGTTGGTGGCAAAGGCTTTAATGCAAGACAGGCAGCAGATAACTTTACAGAAGATGAACTAGAAGAGATTGTAAAATATGCTACATTAAGAGGGGTACGTGTTTATGTAACCGTTAATATTCTTATTAAACCTCAAGAAACAGAAAGTTTATATCAGTATTTAAAATATTTAGAAGAAATTGGTGTACATGCGATCATTATTCAAGATTTAGGGATTGCACATATTGCTAGAAAGTACTTTCCAAATTTAAGACTTCATGCAAGTACACAAATATCAGCACATAGTATTGAAGATGTGATGTTTTTAAAGGAATTAGGGTTTAAACGAGTTGTCTTAGCAAGAGAAATGCAACTTAAGGAAATTGAAGAGATTATTAAGACGTGTGATATTGAAATTGAGACTTTTATCCACGGTGCTTTATGCTATAGTTATTCAGGTCAATGCCTAATGAGTAGTTTAATAGGAGGTAGAAGTGGAAACCGCGGTAGATGTGCTCAAACCTGTCGTATGCGTTACAATTTAAAAGAAGACGGTAAGCTATTAGCTAAAGAAAGCTATCTTTTAAGTTTAAAAGACATTTGTAGTATTGAATTTATTCCAGAGCTTCTATCAGCTGGGATTCATTCCTTCAAAGTAGAAGGACGTATGAAGTCACCAGAATATGTTGCTTCTGTTATTAGGACTTATCGTAAATATATCGATATGGCAGAAAATAATGAGCCTTATAACGTACTTGAAGAAGACCTAAATGTTTTAAAGGGCATTTTCAATCGTGGAGGATTTTCCAAAGGCTATTACTATGAAAAAGGCAGTAAGAAAATGCTAACTCCTGTCAGTCCACGTCATATTGGTATAAAAGTAGGTGAAGTAACACGTTTTATAGCTAAAACAGGGGTAGCTACCATTAAACTAACACATGATTTAAAACCTGGAGACGGTTTAGAGATTATTCGTCTAGGGAAAGAAAGTGTTGGAACAGGGATTACAAAAGCTTGTCAGGCTGGCACACATATCACATGTACATTCGATAAGTATGTAGAAGTGGGGAGTGAAGTTTATTTAACAAAAAATCATCAGTTACTTAAAGAGATGCGTCAAACCTATTTAAAACCGGTCCGTAAATTACCGATTCAAATGAAAGTAGTTGGAAAGTTACATGAGCCGATTGAACTTACTTTAACGTGTCAGGGAAAAACAGTAACTGTTTATGGAGAAGTATTAGAAGAAGCGACGAGCAATCCTGTTACTTTAGAACAAGCAAGAAAACAATTAACTAAGTTAGGTAGTACTTCTTTTGTTGCTAGAGAGGTTGAGATGAGCTGGCCTGAGTATGCATATATTGGTGTCAGTAAGCTCAATGAAATCAGAAGAGCAGCAGCTTTAAACCTAGAGGAAGCTTTATTAGAGAAAGTAGTGGACAAGATACCAGTAGCCTATCCTAAGGTGGAACTAGAGGAAAATCATGCGTTAGGATGGACGGCACATGTCACAACTAGAGAGCAGCTTGAGGTTGTTTTAAGCTATCCGGAGATTAAAGCGATTTATTGGGAATGGTGTTATAACAATGAAGCAGCTGAAGAAGCCTTAGATAAAAGCATCATGCATGGAAAAGCTTTTTATCTAGCTCTGCCTCATATTATGAAAGAAAGTATGTACAAAGCGTACCAAGAAGATCTTTTAAAGTGGGAACAAACGGCACTTACTGGCTTTTTAGTACGAAATATAGGGGAATATGCATTCTTAAAATCATGTCATAAAAAAATAATGATTGATTACAATATGAATATCACTAACAATGAGACCCTTGCATTATGGCAAGAAAAAGGGGTAGAGCGTGCCACTGTTTCTGTCGAATTATCATCTTCGGAGCTTGGTTTGTTAGCAGGAAATAAAGAAAAGATTGTATATGGGCACCTACCAGTTATGACTTCTTCGCAATGTGTACTAAGAGGTACGCCTTCTTGTCAAAAAGGCAAAAAGGAGAAACATTATTTTGAGTTAGAAGATCGTAAAGAAATTTCTTGGCGTATCCAGACGGATTGTAAGGCTTGTATGATGCAAATTATGAGTTATGAACCATTAGCACATAGAAAAAATGAAATTCCAGCTAGTGGCTATACACTACGCTTGCAATTTACAAATGAAACAGCAAGTCAGACAGAAGAAGTGCTTCAAAACTATTTACGCCATACAGAGAGAAAAGCTTTAAAAGGAACAACCTTTAAAGGAGTGCTGTAAGGAGGTTAAACATTTGGGATATTTTAATATTATGATTTTATTAAGTCGGTATATTTTTGCGGGCTTTGGTATCTTATTTGTTGTAGTAGCATTTAGCTTTATGAAACCTTTTATAAACTATTCGTTAGGAAGTCGTAAAGAAAAGAATAGATTGCTTTCCATTTGTTTATACTTTTTCCATCTTGCTGGATTAAGTATTATTATGGGAAAACAAACGGACGAAGCGATTCGAATGGCCATTGGGATGAATGGTGTGATTGTCCTCCTTTTGTTTATTATCTCATTTACGATATTAAAACTCATGAGAAGGCAACAAGAATTAATACTTTGGCAGCTTATGTTTTTTATTATGGATATTGGTTATTTAATGCTTGAACGTTTAGATCATGCCATTGTGATGAAACAAATAGCCGCTTATATTGTAGGTGCTGTAATTGCGCTTATTTTCCCATCTATTTTCTCAGTGATTATTAAGCCTCAAAATAAATATATCTATTTAGGATTATTAGGCTTAACAATGTTTTTGCCTTTTGTTGCAGGAGATACCATTTATGGTGCAACCAACTGGGTGAGTATTGGCCCCATTTCATTCCAGCCTTCAGAAATTGGTAAGATAGCCCTTGTTTTATTCTTAGCTTCTACTTTAAGTGATGGAGAAAGAAGAAAACAAGGCTATAGAGGGCTGCTTTTCCCAGGAATAGTCACCCTGTTAAGCTTAGGGTGTCTGGTCCTGCAAAAAGATTTGGGAGCTGTACTACTGTACTATTTAACAACATTACTCATGCTACTTGTAGCGACACAAAGCATCTTTTTACCTGGACTCGGTGTACTTGCAGGAGCAGGTGGCAGCGTGATAGCTTACTTTTTATTTAGCCATGTACGTGTTAGGGTAGAAGCTTGGTTAAATCCTTGGGCAGATATTAATGGGACAGGCTATCAAGTAGTACAGGGTCTATTTGCTATGGGAACCTGGGGATGGCTAGGTAGTGGACTGACAAGAGGTAATCCAGGTAAAATTCCCTTTGCAGTATCCGATTATATTTTTGCGGCTGTTTGTGAAGAGTTCGGTAATTTAATTGGAATAGTTGTCCTATTATGCTATCTAGGGATTATTTTACTTTGTCTTCAAGTAGCATTCAGATATAGTCATGCTTTTTACCGTTTAGTTATTGTAGGAATTGCGAGCTTGTTTTGTATCCAAGTTTTTGTGATTGTGGGTGGCGTCCTTAAAATTATTCCACTTACAGGCATTACGACACCATTTATGAGTGCGGGTGGAACATCTATTGTCGTAAGTATGGGAATGATTGGTCTGATTACCTATTTTTCGTATAAGGCACGTATGAATGAGGTAAAGGAGGAAAAGACACGTGAAGCAAGATAGAAAAATAATTTATACGGTAGCGGCTATTTTTATGATTA
>JAHLFQ010000068.1 GCA_018883705.1 Candidatus Cellulosilyticum pullistercoris | reverse complement strand
TCCTCTAATATTTCATTACGCATCATACTTAACTCTGCTTCATTGCCTACTTTTATATTAGGATCAATTTCTAAGCGATTAAAATAAGATTTGATAGTCTTTAAGCAAAAAGAATGAATAGTGGAAATAGAGGCCTGTGGCACAAGTGCCATCTGGCGCTCTAGATAATCAAGTTGCACCCTATTTTCTTCTGCCTCTTCTGAAAGGTCGCTTATCATACTTGAAAGCTTATGAGTAATACGTTCCTTCATTTCCTGAGCCGCTGCACTTGTAAAAGTCACAATTAAAAAGCGATCTAACTCTATAGGTGCTTCTAACTCATTACCTAAAATACGATTTAAAACACGTTCAGTAAGAACTGCTGTTTTACCGGAGCCTGCCGCTGCTGATACTAAAATATTAGCATTTCTTTGACCAATAGCTGCCTTCTGCATAGGGGTCCATGATGGCATTTAGTTTCCCTCCTTTTGAATTTCTTCCCATATTTCTTCTTTACTCAATTTGTCTAATTGTTCATAGCAATTATCAGGCATCTCTTCATTAAATTGACAAATGGTATGATAAATACAATAATCACAAGGGTTCTTACCATTTAACTCATACGGTCTTACACTGACTTTACCTTCTAATATATCTTTTCCTAGATCACGAATGGTATTTAAAATATGCTTTTCTAGCTGTTTAAATTGCTCTTTTGTTGCAACAGAAGAGCCTTTTTTGATACTACCATCTTTATTAATGCTAACAGGGATCGTGCTTCCTGATTTACTTTTATCTAATGCTTCAATCACCTCAAGATTGTCTAATGCAAGGCCTGATAGTTTAAACTGCTTTAAACTGCTTTTGGCAATTTCTTCATCATCCATGCCTACCTTATAACTTACGTACGGATTATTAATATGGAAATAGAAAACGCCACCTGCCTCTTGCTCTGGATGCTTTTCTAGATAAGCATCTAAATAAAGGAGTAATTGAAGCTGTAAACCATAATATACCTCAACCAAACTAAAATTCTTTTGCCCGGATTTATAATCTAAAATTTTAACATATTTCTCAGTAGGCCCTTTATAAAAAACATCGACGCGGTCGATTGTTCCTTTTATTTCAATTTCTCTTTCTTCATCAATAGCAATTTTAATAGCTGGAAAGCCCTGCCCTTCACCAAAACTAATTTCATAACCTTCTGGAACAAATGCCCCATTTTGAAGGTGACTTGTTAAGGCTTTAATGGCCCTATGTGTCATCTTTTCCACTTTAGATGCCGTATACTTAAAGCGTCCTGTCTCTTTTTGTGCACTACTTATATGTTCTAAAGCGTGTGCCGTAGCTCTTTGTATACCCAGCTTCATCTCTTCAGACGTTGCCTGTGTCCAACTTGTTCCTAACCTGTCTAATTCCTTAGGATACTGTTCTAATGCTGCATGAAATAAAGTTCCTACTTTAGCACGGTCAAAAGAAAACATCCTACGCTCTTCTGCACGTATCCCATAACGCATAAAGTAACAACATGCACACTGTCTAAAGTTCTCTAATCTAGAAATACTTGTTTGAAGCTGATTGCCATAAAGCATTTTTGTTGTTTCTGGTTCTAGGTAATGTTGCTGATTTGTATAGAAAAGATAATCTGTTAAAGACTTTAGACGTTCTTTCCACTTCTCATCTTTAGCAAACCAACTCACAACATCCTTCCATGCTTCCTCCTCATTTCGACCTTCTAAATATTCTCTAAGCATCCCACCTATATAACCAAAAGCAGGGAGTGGCTTTTCTACTTGACTAAGTACCTCATGACGTAATGGCATTGTCTCCTTAAACATTCTTTTTAACTTAAAGTAAACAAGAGATGGTCTTAATAATTTGCCATTCTCATCAGCTAATGCAGCTGAGACAAATAGTTTATCTGTGGCTCTCGTTAAAATCGTATAAATATTAAACTGTGAACCATAAAGTGGTTCATAAATCATTAGGTCTCCTAATCTAGCTTTTGGCCCTCTCTCATTTTCACATACCATGCTTAACGTTACCTTATCCATATCTGAAAAAAGTGTGCTACTTTCTTCTACCTTAGGAATAAGTCCTTCATTCGTCCCTAAAATAAAGCACGCTTTAAGGCGTGGTAATCTGGTACGATCAATTGAGCCAATGATGATTTGATCACGTGATGGTGGAATCATTCCCATCTTGATATAAGAAAAACTTGTTTCTAATATTTTTTTATAGGTCATAAGATTAAGGAGCTCATCTCCTAAAATATCTACAAGACGTTCAAAAACCTCCATCACTTTTCCCCACATCTGGGTATTTTCTAATTCTAGTAAACGATTGCCTCCTTCGTGGCTCTTATTTACTAATTTTTGCAAGGTTTCGTATGCTTTAATGTCTTCAAGAAAATAATACAAGGATTTTGTAATTTCAAGCACGCTATACTGCTTCTCTGTTTTTGCTGTAGCTAAACGCTGTTCTAGAGCCATAATAGGCGCAAGTACATTTTCTTTAATCGCATTGATTTTTGCTTGCTTTACCTCATCTTTTTCAAAACTCCAAGGAGATTGCCATTTTTTCTTTCCTTTAATCCCATAGGCTAAAAGGTAGTTTTCCAGCCTGTCAATATCCTCCTTAGGAATAGGAAGCATATACGTTCTTAATAAGCTCATGATACTTTTATAGCTATAAGAACTTGTTAGAACTTCAAGTACCCCTTCAATCGCTGCAACTAAACTATTAGTATGAATATTACGTTTCATATCTAGGAAATAGGGCAATTCATATTCCTTGAAGGTACTTTCAATAAACGTTTGATAAGATCCTAAATCTCCTACCATAACCGCCATCTCATGATAACGATACCCTTCTTCCCTAACAAGGCGTACCATCTCTTTTGCAGTCGCTTCTACTTCTTCGCTCCTACAGCTATAACTCCCTATATTTACAGCATTGTTCTCTCCTTCGTAAGCTTTTTGGTAAAGCTTTAAGTAATTCTCTTCTAAATATTTTAGGCTGTCAACTTTCTCCTTACTTACTACATCAGGCACATGTACCGTATTGACTACATAACTGATTCCTACTTCTTCGCAAAGCCCCATCATTTTTTGCATGTTAAGAATACTTTCATAAAATGGATGAGTAGGTCTTATCCCTTCTGCTTTGGTATAGGCTCTATCCATAGGTAAGGTAATGGTCAACCCTTTTACCTTTTTCATAAGTTCTTTGATAATAAGAAGCTGAGTATGAGTAAATCCATAAAATCCATCTATCCATAGATAGGTTTGCTCTAGCTTTTTACTTTTTTGAATCAGTCCTGCTAGCAACGTCATATTCTTTTCGATTGTTACAAACTGCTCTCCTAAATACTGATTAAACTTCTGGTAAATCATTTCTATATCTGCTAATTTACTCTGAAATAATAGGTTTGTTCTTTCATCTTGAATGAGTTCGTCTAATTCTTCTTTTGTCATACCTGCTTGTTCTAGCACAGTAATCAATCGATTGATTGCTTCTAAAAAACCTGTATTATTAATATTCTTTTTATAAAAAATGATTTCTTTTTTATGCGCCTCTATAATACGTTTTAAGATAATCATACGTTCTAGGTCTTCCACCACCGTAGTTGGTGTTTTCCCAACTTCTCTAAATACTTCACGCGCTAATATATTAAAACTCATAACCTCTGCACGCAATAGCCCTGGCGACAGATGCTTTGCCAAATCTCTTTGTGTCTGAAGGTTAAATTGCTCTGGTACTAAGAGCATCAGTGTATCATAACTCTCTTCTTTAAGTTTTGTTTCAATTCCTTCGTAGCAATAAGTCGTCTTACCAGAGCCTGAACGCCCTACGACAAATTCAACTCTTTCCATCTTTTCACCTTCTTTTTACCTTATTTGTTCTTGTTCTATTCTATCATATTTATATTCAAAACCAAGTAAAATACTCTTTTATATAGGATGACCTTATTAGGTAAAATTCTTACAAATCACACAAAAAAATAAGTGTAGTAGGTCACCTATTTACAGTTTTACCTCTACACTTATCTTGCTACTTCATCCTTTTATTAATCCATATCTTAATGTCCCTTTGTTGTTATAAGCGCTACCCTCTATCTAATATTGCCCCCCTGGAACATGGCTTCATAGACTTTCTTTCCCTTATAGAGAATCTTTTCACAACCTACAAACCAATCAAATTCCCCTTCAACTCGACATTTATAGATATAGTCCCCTAATTCTAAATATCTTGGACCTCTATAAGGCAAATCTTCTCTTACCCTTTTTAATGCTTCTCTTAAGAAGCTTAAATCGAAACCCTCCGCTACAACTCTTCCTGTATAGTTCATTCCCCATACAGGTTGGTTATCATTCCATATGGCCTCTTCTCCTACGATTTGTTCATTACCTAAACAAGTATCTATATATTTTAACTCATTTTTTTCATAAACATAATCATGTGCATTAGGCCTACTACTT
>JAHLFQ010000067.1 GCA_018883705.1 Candidatus Cellulosilyticum pullistercoris | reverse complement strand
AAATCACGCTTTACGCATGATAGCCACAGATGTATCCACAAGATATAGGGATAGAGTAAGTAGTTTAGATAAAATTTGTGGATATATTAAGCAGACTCTAGAAAAAAAGAAGGGGCATTATATGATATTTTTTCCTTCTTATAAATATATGCAAGATACCTATGAGCATTTTTTAGAGCGTCAAGGTACTGGCGTCGAATATCTTGCTGATGAAGTTAAGAATGAATATCAGGTAAAGCATATGAAAATGGGAGACTTTACTTTATATAAACAAGACATGTCTATGTCAGAAGAAGAAAGAGAAGCCTTTTTGAAGCATTTTGAGGAAGAAGGCGTTTCGACGCTCAACTTCTGCGTATTAGGTGGTATTTTTTCAGAAGGAATTGACTTAACAGGTGAAAAGCTTATTGGAGTTATGATAGTAGGCGTTGGTTTGCCTCAAATTGGACTAGAGCGTGACCTTATTAAAGGCTACTTTGATGAAGTAGGAAAAGAAGGTTATCATTATGCCTATACGTATCCGGGAATAAATAAGGTACTACAGGCCATAGGAAGGCTGATACGAACAGAGGAAGATAGAGGGACGGTTCTCTTAATTGATGATAGATACCGTATGCCATTTTATCAAAATTTGCTACCACATGCTTATGAATGGGTAAAAAACCCTAATGAGATGCAAACAAAGCTTATCAATTTTTGGTAGGATACAAAAACCCAGGAAAATAGTGCGATGACAGCATGAAATTTTCCTGGGTTTTATTAAATGATTAAGCATAAAAATAAAGAGGCACAAAGAAAGTTTAAATGACATACTTTATATCGTAATACATAGCATTGAAATGAATAGGAATAAAATTTATGAATTTAAAACAAATACAATAAGTATAAATAGATAATAAGAAATAATATTAACAATTATGAATAATAGTTTAATTGAAATAATTTTCATGTTTATATATAATATGATAGAGTAATATATTGTAAAATAATAAAAAAATTAGAACAGATTGATGGGGGCAGCTTATGGACCAACTAGTTATTGAAAAAATAATGCCAATATCAGAATGTATTTTCGGGAGGATCTTCATGCAAGAAATATCTACATGGCAAACAGATGTTAAAACTTTGGGAAAGTACAAGAAGCATGTAAACGTTTTAAGAACAATATATGAAGAGGAAAATAATCATGACTTGTCAGCTCTAAATAAATTAGTAGATAGTATACTCGTAGAACTTGATAATGAGTATCATGTGTTAGCATACATTAATTTGATCAATCAGTTAGAGGAAGGACTTTATATTCATAGTATTAACGTAGCGTTTCTGTCACTTATACTGGGTAGGTGGATAGGCTATAATGAAGATCAATTAAGAGAATTAGTTTTAGCTGCATTATTACATGATGTAGGTAAGATGTCACTACCATCTCATATTTCAGATAAAGATGAAGAGGATATGAACTTCATGGAAAAGTTGGAGTATAGAAAACATACGATATATAGTTATGAAAAACTAGTTCATTATAACGAAGTAAATGTAGCGGTTTTAAAAGGGGTACTTAGCCATCATGAACGGTTTGACGGTAGTGGTTATCCTCTTGGAATTAGAGAAGAGAGAATAAATGATATTGCTAGAATCATTGCTATTGCAGATGAATATGACTCTTTGAAAAAGCGTTACAATATTTTTGAATTAGGTACAAGGTTAGATGATACAATGATGCAAAAGTATGATGTGAATCTAATCAATACGTTTTGTAATCATATTAGTAACTATTATGTAGGATGTTCGGTCGTCTTAAATACTGGAGAAGTAGGAAAAGTGGTACTTATTCAGCCAAAAGCATGGGGAAGACCAATAGTTCATGTTAAAGGAAAAGATATCAATCTAAATGAAAAACCTCATCTTAGAATTGTTAAGGTGATTTAGTCTGTTGTAGTAGGATTCGTAAGGAATTCTACTATTTTTTTTTCCGTCACGGTAGCATCCTTTAAGTCCTTATACGTTAGTGTAAAGTGAGGGCTAAGAGAAGTCAGATCATTAGCGGCAGTAAATTTATATTCAAAACATGCAGACTCATCAGGAGCAAGATTGCCTAGTTCTAGGCATTTTACTTCAGGAGCAAAGGATAAGCTACCCCGTTCTCTAGTAATAGATTGCTCCAAAATAGAAGAATCAGGGGTGTGAATAATAAGCTTTAAATCGGTTATATAATCAGAAGAAGTATTGGTAATGATAAGTTCATTTTGAATAAAAGGATTGGAAGAAGAATTTTTAGCAGTACAGGTTTCAGATATGGTTATTGATTTTTTCATGATATCACCTCTACTAGTATATTATGTAGCAAGATATAGGAATATCTATATAGATTATCTATATAAAAATAAAGAGGGAGCAAATGCCCCCTCTTTATAGGAATATGAACTATCTACCCCAACAACTATTGCAGCTATTGCATCTGTTGCATCTGTTGCAGCTATTGCAGCTGTTACAGTTATTCCAGTTGTGACAGCAATTGCAATTATGGTTGTTATTGCATTCTTCTTCCTCTTCTTCTTCAAGGAAATCTTCAGCTAAGTCAAAGATTTTTTCGATTACTCTAACAGCTTCCCTTAAATCCTCATTACATTCTCTAAGTCTGCATCGGCATTCGCGATTATTGTTGTTATTGTTGTTATTATTGTT
>JAHLFQ010000066.1 GCA_018883705.1 Candidatus Cellulosilyticum pullistercoris | reverse complement strand
GAACTTGGTGGTGGTAGTATCCGTATTTACCAAAATGATGTTCAAAAAAGAATGTTTAACCTTCTTGGTTTCACAGATGAAGAAGCAGAAGAACGTTTTGGTTTCTTATTAAATGCATTTAAATATGGTGTCCCACCACATGGTGGTTTAGCATTTGGTCTTGACCGTATGATAATGCTTATGTGTAAAGCAGATAGCATTCGTGACGTCATTGCTTTCCCTAAAGTGAAAGACGCAAGTTGTTTAATGACAGAAGCACCAGGTATTGTAGATCAAAAACAATTAGATGAATTAGCACTTTCAATTGTAAAGTCTAGTGAAGAAGTTACAGAAGAATAAATAAGTGTAAATTGATAATAGGATATGTCTGTATATGGCATATCCTATTTTTAAAATTCTATTTATGTTGTTTTATAAAAGGCTTATAATAAACTAAGTGATATCGTAAAAGAATGATTACATATTGAAAGAGGTAAAATGATGACAAAGGTTGAAGAAGCATTAGGCTTATTTAAGGAAGGATTTTCGTGTTCACAAGCTGTATTTGCAGCTTATGCAAAGGATTTAGGGATGGATTATGAAATGGCACTTAAAGTATCACAAGCTTTCGGTGGTGGTATGGGTGGTATGCGTGGTGAATGTGGCGCAGTAACAGGTGCTTATATGGTCATTAGTTTGATGTATGGAAGAACTAAAGCAGAAGATGGTAAGGCAAGACTTAAGACCTTTAATTTAGTTAAAGAATTTGCAAAGCGATTTAAGGAAATTCATCAAACTACTGTTTGTAGACAGCTTCTAGAAGGAAAATCAGGTACACATTATGATATGTGTAGTGAGTATGTAAAAAATGCTTGTTTACTACTTGATGAGTTATTAGAAGTTAAGGAAATAGAAAATTAAAGTAGCATTAAAAAGTAGAATAAAGTTAGAAAGAGCGTATCTTATAAAAAATGATTTTATAAGATACGCTCTTTTTAATCAGTTAGAGAAAGTTTTTTAGGCATTTTTTCGATATTCAAGAGGTGTTTTCCCTTCTACCTTTTTAAAAATAGTATTAAAATAGCTAGCGCTACTAAATCCAACAGCTAGTGCAATATCTATCATAGGCTCATTGGTGTTTAGTAAAAGCTTTTTACTCTCTTCGATACGCACCTTATTAGTGTAGTTACAAAAGGAATCTTTAGTGGCTTTTTTAAAAATAGTACAAAGGTAGCTTTTATTAAGATTAAGATACTTAGCAAGTGCCTCTAAGGTAATAGGCTCTCTAAAGTGTGTATGAATATATTCTTCAGCTTTAATAATATGGTAGCTGTAGTCATCGTGTAAAGCTGCTGAACTGGAAGCTGTTTCTAATTGAGCTTCAGCTAATGTATAAAGTAGTGTGATTAAATGTGGTATACAGTGTGCCGGCTTAAAAGGAAAATCTTCCATTAAATGTTTGCTGCTTGTATAGGGCCCAATTAGGTAAATGCCTTCCTCTATATCATCTGGATTAATAGGACAGAGGGTAAAATGAATAGATTCTTTAGGTGTAAAAGTAAGGTGTTCTTGCTCTTGTAAAGTAAGCTGAGCTTCTTTTAACCAAATAGGAGTATCTATAGCTAAGTGAGCCATATTAGGTAAAAAGCCGGCTGTTAAGAGTTCATCACCATTTTTATTAAATGCACAGATAGGTAGATGACTACATAAGTAAAAGTTTTCCATAGTATCTTGTAAGTAGTGAGCATTCATAATGCTACCTCCTTTCTGAAATATATTAAGTCACAAAAAAATTGTTAAATATTTTTAAATAAACCTAAATATCGTGTAAGACAATGAAAGAGATTCTATGTTAATATAGAAAAGCAAATGATAATAATTTTCACTATGGATGAGCTATTATACCATTAGAAGAGTGAATCTGTCAAAGGAGAGCTATGAAACAATTGATGAAAAAGCGCTACTTAGGAGTGGTACTTGTTGTACTTTCTATACTTTCCCTATTTGTTGGGGTAAGTGCTTTAAGTATCGGAGATGTAATAGCGCTTAAACCAGATAAAATAAGATTGCTTATGATTAGCCGTATACCAAGGCTAATTAGTATATTAGTTGCAGGAGTAGGTCTTAGTGTCAGTGGACTTATTATGCAGCAAATTAGTAGAAATAAATTTGTATCACCAACTACAGCCGCAACATCAGATTTTGCTAAACTAGGAATTCTAGTAAGTATGATGTGGTTTGGTAGTACAGGTCAAATGACAAAAATGATTATTGCCTTTATCTTTGCCATGGGAGGTACAGTACTTTTCATGACGATGATGAAGCGTATTCAACTTAAAAATATTATTTTTGTACCATTAGTAGGAATGATGCTAGGAAAAGTTGTAGGCTCAATCACTGCTTATTTTTCCTATAAATATGATCTAGTACAGAACATATCCTCATGGATGGAAGGAAACTTATCAGTTATCATGTCTGGTAATTATGAGATGCTTTATTTAAGTATCCCAGTAGTATTAGTTGGATTCTTATATGCCAACAAATTTACAATTGCAGGTATGGGAGAAGAGTTTGCCATTAATCTAGGACTCAATTACAAAGTTATTGTAAATGTAGGATTAGGGATTGTGGCATTAGTTACAGCAGTAACGCTTATTACGGTAGGAAATATTCCGTTTTTAGGACTTATTATCCCAAACTTAGTGAGTATGTATGTAGGAGATAATCTTAAAAATTCTTTATATCATACAGCATTACTAGGGCCTATTTTCCTACTGGTATGTGACGTATTAGGACGTCTCATCATTTATCCTTTCGAGGTATCTATTGGAATGATGGTGGGTGTCATTGGTGGTACATTATTCCTTATAATGATTTTAAGGAGGGCTAGCCAAGATGCATAAGCAGTTATTTAACATAAAGAAGAGCGATGCAAGAAAGTTTATCATAATAGCTCTATTAGCAGTCGTTTTAATTGCAGCCTTTGTATTTATAGGGCTAACACCTAAAAATTATAGTTATGCGCTTTCAAGAAGGCTTCCTAAAATTTATACCATGATTATGGTAGGTGGCATGATTGGATTTTCCTCTCTTATCTTCCAAACGGTTACAAATAACCATATCCTAACACCAAGTGTCTTGGGATTAGATTCTTTATATATGCTACTTAATACAGCACTTGTATTTTTCTTAGGTTCTACGAATCAGTGGATTGTAAATGCTAACAGCAACTTTATCATTACACTTGTTGTTATGTTAGGTGCATCTGTTGTATTTTATCAGGTGATTTTTAAGAAAAGAAGCCAAAATATCTTCTTTATTTTATTAGTAGGAATTGTTGTAGGAACTTTATTTGAAAGCTTTACAACTTTCTTGCAAGTCTTAACGGATCCTACGGAATTCTTAACAGTACAAGATAAATCACAAGCTAGCTTTAATAATATCAATACCAATGTATTATGGCTTAGCACAATCATAGTTATATTAACAACAGGCTATAGTATGAGATATTTTAAGGTGCTAGATGTCATGGCATTAGGAAGAGACCATGCTATTAATTTAGGAGTAGCTTATGATAAAACAGTGAAAAAGCTACTTGTTGTAGTTGTTATATTAACCGCTGTTGCAACTGCCTTAGTTGGACCTATTACATTTTTAGGGCTATTAGTTGTTAACATTGCAAGATATTTTATTGAATCCTATAAACATAGTCACTTAAGTTTAGCCATTTGGCTATTAAGTATCGTGGCTTTAGTAGGGGGACAACTTCTAGTAGAACGTGTATTAAATTTTGGAATTAGCGTAAGCATTATTATAAACTTTATCGGTGGTATTTATTTTATTTACTTATTAATGAAAGGACGTACAGAAGGATGATACAAGTAAGAAACTTAACAAAAAGATATGGTTCTAAAACAGTTGTAGATAATGTATCTGTTACAATCCAAAAAGGAAAGATTACATCCTTTATTGGTCCAAATGGTGCAGGTAAGAGTACTGTCCTTTCTATAGTGAGTCGTTTGATGAAACCAGACGAAGGACAAGTACTTGTAGAAGGAAAAGAGATTCATAGCTGGGACCAAAAAGAACTGGCTAAAAAACTGGCTATTTTAAAGCAGTCTAATCATATTAATATGCGCTTAACGATTAGAGAACTTGTTAGTTTTGGACGCTTTCCTTACTCAGGAGGAAATCTTACGAAAGAAGATGAAGCAAAGGTTGATGAAGCCATTGGTTATATGCAGCTTAAAGATTTAGAACATCGCTATTTAGATGAACTAAGTGGTGGACAAAGACAACGTGCTTACATTGCCATGGTTATTGCACAAAATAGTGAGTATATTTTATTAGATGAGCCTCTTAATAATTTAGATATGAAGCATGCAGCAGAAATCATGAAAACATTACGTAAATTAGTAGATGAGCTAGGTAAAACAGTTGTTATTGTTATTCATGACATAAATTTTGCTTCTTGTTACTCAGATCATATTGTGGCATTAAAAGATGGTGCCATTGCAAAAGAAGGGCCTGTAGAAACCCTCATTCAGCAAGAAGTATTAGAGGAAATTTATGAAATGCCATTTAATGTGCAAGAAATCAATAATCAAAGAATTTGTGTTTACTTCTAAAGTAGGAAGCAGTATCAAATTCAATGATAAATAGATGAAATAAGATTTTATAAAAAAATTTATAGAAATAAATAGAAAGAGGAGAGATTATGAGTAAGAAAATATTATTATCAGCATTAACTATTATGACACTTGCCTTTACAGGGTGTAGTTCAACATCTACAACATCAGGAAATGGTACAGTAGTAGAAAGTCCAGCAGCAACAGAAGAAGCAGGAACTGTTAAAGTAGTACACGCATTAGGTGAAACTGAAGTTCCTAAAAATCCTAAAAATGTAGTAGTCATGGACTTTGGTATTCTAGATGCTATGGATGCTTTAGGAATTGAAGTAGCAGCCTTACCACTTAGCAGTAGCTTACCAGAATACTTATCAAAATACCAAAATGAAGAAACTTATACTAATATAGGTTCTCTTAAAGAAATTGATTTAGAAAAAATATTTGAAGTAGAACCAGAACTTATCATTATCGGTGGAAGACAATCAAGTTACTATGAAGAGTTAAGTAAAATTGCACCAACTGTACAACTTAGTGTAGATGCTTCAGATTACATGAATTCATTTACAACAAACATGAACTATTTAGGAGAAATCTTTGGTAAAGAAGAAGAAGTCGCTAAAAAACTTGAGACTATCGAAGCATCTATGAAAGAAATCTCAGAAAAAGCAGCAACAAAAGATGTAAATGGTTTAATTGTATTAGCAAATGGTGATGCATTTAGTGTTTATGGTAAAGGTTCAAGATTTGGTATCATTCACAATGAATTTGGTATTAAACCAGTAGATGAAACAATTGAAGTTTCTACACATGGTCAAAATGCTTCATTTGAATATATTGTAGAACAAAATCCAGATTACTTATTTATTATTGACCGTACAGTAGCAACATCTGGAGAAGGTTCAGCAGCAGCAATGTTTGATAATGAGCTTATCCATAGTACAGATGCTTACAAAAATGGTCGTATCATCTACTTAGATCCAGTAGTATGGTATACATCAGGTGGTGGCTTCACATCAACAGAAATCATGTTAGAAGAAGTTAGTAACGCATTAGATTTATAAGAATAAGTACACAAAAAGGTTAAAAGGCAAAAGTCTTTTAGCCTTTTTTTATGCGAGTAAAAATATTAAGAAAATATAATTTAAGTGAATATTAAGACAAAAGTAATTTTATTGTAATCGATTTATGATAAACTAGTATTGGTATAAAGGCTTTTACTAAAGTATCAATAGAAATGGGGAGATAATCAGTGAAAAAAATCATTAGAGGGTGGGTGCTGGTATTTATTTTTTATATGAGTATGGGGACTGTATATGGCACCAATACAGAAGCACTTATGACTGAAAAAGCATTTATTAATGAACTTTTAAAGGTGAGTAAAACAGGTGCGGTTTTACTGACGGGAAGTGATGAAATACTAACAAGAGAAAAAGCAGCCACGCTCATAGTAAACTATTTGGGATATGAAGCAATTGCAAAAAAGCAAAATAATCTTTTTAAAGATGTCACTTCTTCACAAGGTGAAATCAGCTTAGTGAGTCAATTAGGTTTAATGAATGGCTTAGGTAGTGGCTTGTTTCAGCCGAATGGCAAAGTAACGGTGAGCCAAGGAAGTCTCATTATAAACCGGATAAAAAACAAGTTAGAGACACCCATTACATGGAAACATGCTTTTTATGCCATTCAGTCAAGCAGTCAAAAAGAATGGATTAAAGGTTATGATGCCATTAGCTTTGGATGGTCACAGTTAGAAAGAGATGCAAATAATAACTTTATTATAAGTACAAGTAATACAGAAAATGATTTTAAAGTACCAGTAGGTTTTGAGGGCCCTATAGATCTTGCTAAAGCAAATGGTGTAGAGACCTACTTGATGGTATATTTTGAAAATAAGGGGATGTTGGCAAAATCATTTTTAGAGGATGAATTACAACGAGCTAGTGTCATTAATCAGCTAGTAAGCTTATCACAAGGTATGACTAAAGATGGCGTAACAAGAGCCTTTGATGGGGTGACCATAGATTTCGAACAATTCTTAAGTAGCGATTTAAAAGAATTATATAATATTTTCATTAAGGAATTAAAATCAGCCCTACAAAAGGAAGGTAAAAAGCTAAATGTGGCCGTACAGCCTACCCTGTATTTTAAAGGTTATGATTATAAAGGAATAGGGGAAGCAGCGGATCATATTATCTTAATGGCTCATGATTATGGAGCGATAACCTTAACTGAAGTAGAAAGGCAGGCGGGGATAACGACAACGCCACTTACGCCTATTAAAGAAGTATATGATGCGCTTTATGAAGCGGGATTAAGTATCTCAGATAAAAGTAAGATAGCACTTCAGTTTTCCTTTGCAAGCTTGCAGTGGCAGAGTCAAAATAATCAAGTCATTAACAGCCGTGCTTATACACCATCCTATGATAAGATTGAAGCAAGATTAAGCTTAAGTGGCAGCATGAAACATTTTGATCATTACTTACAAAGTACTTATGCAACCTATGAAGAAAATGGGATTCAGAACATAATATGGTATGAAGACATAAATAGTATTCATTCAAAAATAGATTTAGCAAAATTAATGGGAATTACGAGTGTATCTTACTGGCGACTAGGTATCATTCCAGAGGCCTTTAATCCATTAAGATAAAGGAAAATATAGAAATAGTCATATAAATAAAATAATATGTTGAAATTACATATAAATTGAAATACAATAGGATTTGGGTCGAGTACCTATGCTGGCAGAGGTGACAGAAACTCTAGATTAAGGTCCTTTTCTCTGCAGCAATCTCAAGTGGTTTTCAAATACTTACATAGGAAGTCACGTTCATGAACTATACTAGATTCTTTGGTTAAAATGACCTCTAGTATGAGAAGTGAGCGTGATTTTTTCATATTATAATTGACCTCTAAGTTAACGAGTAGAGAAGTCTAACAATATAAAGCATTGACAAGATTAGAGGCGCATTGTACGATAGATATATCGATAAATTTAGATATGAGGTGATAAGATGGAAAAAGGATATGAAAAGACGGCTAAGGTATTTAAAGCTTTTTGCGATGAGAATCGTTTAATGATCTTAGAGATGCTTCAATCTGGTGAAAGATGTGCTTGTGAGTTATTAGAAGAACTTCAAATTGGGCAATCTACACTATCACATCATATGAAAATACTTTGTGATTCTGGTATTGTAAGAAGCCGCAAAGAAGGAAAATGGACCTATTATGCCATTAATGAGGAGGGCACAGAACTAGCAAAGAAACTATTAATTCAAGTGACATCTGTAGAGGCGTATCCAAAAGTGGGTTTAGGAAAATGTGAGTAGCCATCGGAAGATGATTTTTATATGAAGAATATATCGATAAAAATAGATGTATGAAGGGAGATAGAATATAAGAAAATCATGAAGAAGATAGACTTAACTAAGGGAAGTGTCATGAATGTTTTAATAGCCTTAGCTTTACCAATTATGGGAAGTTCACTTTTGCAGTTTACTTATAATTTGGTAGATATGCTTTGGGTTGGACATTTAGGAAGTGGTGCAGTAGCTAGTATTGGTTCTTCAAGCTTTTTTACTGGGCTAGGTTATGCAATAAATGCTTTAATTATGATAGGTACAGGTATAAAAGTGTCTCATTGTATGGGTAAAGAAGATGCGGAAGGTATTAAAGAATATATTCATACTGGGATGATGCTTAGTGTAGTTGTAGGTTTATGTTATGCTGTGATACTTATTGGTTTAGGTCAATCCCTAATTGGATTTTTGCAGCTTAATAATAATGAAGTGGCATCTAATGCGTATTTATATTTGGCATGGAGTGCCCCTATGCTTTTCTTTGCATTCTTTAATAACCTATTTTCAAGGATTTTTGCAAGTCTAGGTAATACCAAAAGTGCACTTAAAATTAATGTAGTAGGCATTGTGGTAAATATCATATTAGACCCTATTTTAATTTATATTATAAAATGGGGTGTAGTAGGCGCGGCGATAGCTACCCTTAT
>JAHLFQ010000065.1 GCA_018883705.1 Candidatus Cellulosilyticum pullistercoris | reverse complement strand
ACCTCTCAAAATAAAGTGCAAAGGTATGATAAGAAGGTAGCGAAAGCTTGTGGATTTAAAGAAAGGCAAGCCTTAAGTTATGGGAAGTTTCTTCAAACAGCTTATGAGCAGATTATATCTAAAGGGCAATTAGTCAGTATTTGTAGTGATTGTAGCTGGTTTGAAATATGTAAAACAAAGGAAGAAATTACAATGCAATCATCTAGATAAAATAGATGATTTCTATGTAAAGAAGTCATGAGATGGGTAGGATAGATTTTTGAAAAAGATTAAAAGACGATTCAAATCATCAAAATGATGATGAATCGTCTTTTACTTTATGATTTATAGATTAATGAGTTGACCTTCAAAAATAATATCTTGGATAGATAAGTCTTTTCGTAAAATAATAAGATTAGCTATTTTGCCAGGGGTAATGCTACCATATTGTTGCTCTATGCCAATGGAACGTGCAGGATTAATAGTAGCTGCTTTAATAGCGCTTTCCATTGGGATACCCATATGAATCGCCATACGCATACAATCCATTAGATGGGTAGCACTTCCTGCGATGGTGCCATCACTTAAAGTAGCTAAATTTTTATCGACTTGAACGGTCTGGCCACCTAAGCTATATTCACCACTTGGCATACCACAAGCCATCATACTATCGCTAATTAAAACAATACGGTCATCTCCAAAAAGCTTAAAGGTAGCACGAATAGTGGAAGGATGGATATGAATGCCATCGCAAATAAGTTCTACCATACAAGAAGGCGTATCGAAAGCAGCACCAATAATACCAGGAGCTCTATGAGAAAAAGCTGGCATAGCATTATAAAGGTGTGTAACATGATTCGCACCAAGTTTAAAGGCTTTCATAGCTGTTTCATAATCTGCTGTTGTATGAGCTAGTGAAAAAGAAATCTCATTTTTTAAGGCTGTAATACATTCATAGGCCCCAGGCAGTTCTGGAGCAATAGCAACGAGTTTAGCTAAATGTTTAGAAGCTTCTATTAGCTCTAAGAGCATATCACAAGCTGGTGCATGGAGATAATCAGGATTTTGAGCACCTCGTTTGGCATAAGAGAGAAATGGTCCTTCTAGATTAATACCGCATAAGGTAGATTGAGGTGCATTTGGCACATAGCTAGCTGCAGTACAGCAAATATCAAGAAGTTTCTCATGCGGTAAAGTCATGGTAGCTGGGCAGATAGTAGTAATGCCTTGGCTGAGCTCATAAGAAGCAATGGCATGAATGGCTTCAGGTGTACCATCACAAAAGTCATATCCCATACAACCATGGAAATGAATATCTGTTAATCCAGGAATAACATAGCAATCTGTAGCGTCATAGTACTCAGAATGCGGATTATAAGAAGTGGTAGAAGGTGATTCAAGTTTAGAGATATTTTTATCTGAAATCGCTATACATTTTTCTTCGAATATGTACTTATCTGTGAAAACAAGACCATTTTGGATAATCATAGATAAACTCCCTTCAGAAGATTATTGTGGAATTTTAGAAAGCGCAGACTCATCTCCAATGACAATGACATCGTGGTGTAGCTGTAATACAGAAGCTGGTACAAGCGGCGTAATAGGACCAAATAAAGCTTCCTTAATAATATCAGCTTTGTTTTCCCCATTGACAAGGATAATAATTTTTTTGGCTTGCATAATCGTTTTGATTCCTACCGTATAGGCCTCTTTAGGTACATCCTCTAAGCATTCGAAAAAGCGAGAATTTGCATCAATAGTACTTTGAGTTAGCTTAACAAGGTGGGTTTCTTTTTCAAAGATAGCTCCTGGTTCATTGAAGCCAATATGTCCATTTAGCCCCAGCCCTAATAGTTGTAAATCTACACCACCTGATTTTTGGATAATATGGTTATAGTCTTCACAAGCTTTTTCAGAGTCTTTTTCTAGACCATTAGGAAGATAGGTATTGTTTAGGTCAATATTAATATGTTTAAAAAAGTTATGATACATAAAGTAATGATAGCTCTGATCATTATCTGGAGAAAGCCCTTTATATTCATCTAAGTTAATAGAAGTAACTTTAGAAAAGTCTAAATCTCCTTTTTGATACCAATGAATCAGTTGCTCATAGGTACCAATAGGCGTAGATCCTGTTGCTAAACCAAGGACAGAGTCTGGTTTAGTTATGATTTGTGCAGATATGATATGAGCTGCCATACGACTCATGCCATTATAATCTTTAGCTCTAATAATTTTCATAGATAGAGTCCTCCTAGTTTTTTTATAATATTATAACTATAATAACAATTTAAATAAATAGCTTCAAGGTCTATAAGAAGACTAGACAAAGTGAGAAAAAAAAGAGCATTTTAGTAGGAAACAATCTACCAATCATATAAAAAAATAAGTCTATATAATGAAAAACGAGAAATAAGTTTACCCACAAGTACTTATTTCTCGTTTTCTTGATTTTGATGAGTCTATAAATTTTTGTTAAATAAATGCTAAAAGAACAAAGTTTAAGATGAATAAGAAAGTAGCAACCCAAAGAATTGGATGAATTTCATTTGTTTTCTTTTTGCAAAGTTTAACGATGCAGTAGAAAATAAAGGCAGTACCAATACCATAAGAGATATTATAGCTAAGTGCCATGAAAAGACCTGCAAAGAAAGCAGGAATTGCTTCATCGAAATCTGCCCATTTGATTTCAGCAAAAGATGAAACCATCATCATACCAACAACAACTAATGCTGGAGAAGTTGCAGCGTATGGAATAGCGCTTATAAAAGTTGAAAGGAATGCACTGATTGCAAAGCAAAGAGCTACAACGACACTTGTAAGACCTGTACGTCCACCTGCACCGATACCAGCAGCACTTTCTACATAAGTTGTTGTGTTAGAAGTACCAATAAGTGCGCCTATAGAAGTAGCAATGGCATCAGCAAAAAGAGCTTTATCCATCTTAGATTTAAAACCTGCATTATTTTCCATTGATTTTTCATCTTCTTCACTAAAGATACCACTACGACGTCCTGTACCGATAAAAGTACCGATCGTATCGAAAGTATCAGATAAACTGAATGAGAAGATGGTAATAAGTACTAATGGAAGTTTAGTTACATCTGAAAATAAAGAACCAATACCTTCAGCTGTGAAAATAGCTAAGAAAGTAGTTGGTAAAGCAGCGCAAGCATCTGAAAAGCTTACAGTATCTGTAGATGTAGTAACGCCCATTGGAATACCAAGAAGAGTAGTTACGACAATACCGATTAAGATTGCACCTTTTACATTTAATACTTGTAAAATAATAATGAGTACAAGTCCTATAATGAATAACCAAAGGGCTGGTTGATTTAAAGTAGATAATGCAGGTACACCGCCGTCAAAATTAATGATGCCTACATTGAGAAATCCGAGATATGCAATAAATACACCAATACCGCCCCCGATAGCATTTTGTAAGCTATGAGGAATTGCTTTAATTATGTACTTACGAATATTAGTAACAGTAATGATAATATTAAGTATACCGCAAATAAATACCATAGATAAAGCTTGCTGCCAAGTAAAGCCTAAGGTAAAGCATACAGTATAAACAAAGAAGGCGTTAAGTCCCATACCAGGAGCTTGTGCATAAGGTACGTTAGCAACTAATCCCATAACCAGTGTTCCAATAATAGAAGCAATGATTGTTGCGAGGAAAACAGCACCCCATTCCATACCTGATTGACTTAATAGACTTGGATTTACAACGATGATGTATGCCATTGCAAAGAAAGTTGTAAGACCAGCGATACATTCTGTACTTACTGTTGTGCCATTTTCTTTGAGTTTAAAAAACTTTTCCATAATTAAAACCCTTTCTTATGATATATTGTGTTGTATTATATTTTTGAATATATATGAAATATAGTACAGTATAATATTAATCGTTATTATAAAAATAATCAATACAAAAAATCGTTTTTTTTAAAAAATGTTCGGGTTTTTAATATTTTGAAAATTTAAAACAATAAATATGGGTAAAAGATTATTAATCCTCATAAGTGATTAAGTACTGCTTTTAAAGTATATTTGACGATAAAATTAGGCTTGTTTTATTAAAAATAAACAAATTATGTCAAGGTATGAAATAGTAAAAAGTATATATTCATAGTATAATGAATAGGTTGAAATAAAAGATTAATCTTAACATATGGAAGAGGGGAACTTAATGTTAGTAGCTTTGCAAAGTAAATTGTATGATAAGAGTCAAATTGATGAGAGTAAGCGACTATTTAGTAATAAAGATTTAAAAATTCTACTGATACCACTTATTATAGAGCAGCTACTTAATTCTTTTATGGGGATGACAGATACACTCATGGTAAGTAATGTAGGAAGTGCTGCTATCTCAGCAGTATCCTTAGTAGACTCCATTAATAATCTAGTCATTCAGGTATTTTCAGCAATGGCGGCAGGTGCAACTATTGTCTGTTCACAGTATTTAGGAAGAGGCGATGAAAAGAATTGTAATCAAGCAGCAAGGCAAGTTTTCTTAGCCATGCTTGTTATTTCATCAGTGCTTATGATTATAGGGATTGGAAACCGAGAGTGGTTACTTAATACCATCTTTGGAAAAGTAGAAGCTGATGTTATGGAAAACGCAATGAGCTATTTCTTTATTACCGTCTTGTCCTATCCATTTCTTGCATTATTTAGTGCGGGATCAGCATTTTATAGAGCGAGTGGAAATTCAAAATTTCCAATGAAAATAGCTGTGGTCTCTAATTTGCTTAATATAGTAGGGAATACTATTTTTATATTTGGATTACATATGGGGGTTGCAGGGGCAGCACTTTCAACTCTCTTATCAAGGATATTTTGTACAGTTGTTATTTTTTACTTTTTACATAAGCCAATGCAACCTATTATACTTAAGAATTATTTTCAGATTAGACCAGATTTTCCTATGATCGGTAAGGTTTTATCTATTGGTATCCCTGCAGGCATAGAAAATGGTATGTTTCAATTTGGGAAATTGGCAATTCAATCAACTGTATCAGCACTAGGAACAGTGGCTATTGCTGCACAAGCTATGACAAATATTTTAGAATCTGTTAATGGGATTGTAGGAGTCGGAATTGGAATTGGACTGATGACCGTTGTTGGTCAATGCATGGGCGCTGGTCGAAAAGAAGAAGCCAAATACTATATAGTCAAACTAACAGCTTACGCAGAGATAGGGATTTTTCTATCTTGTTTATTTGTACTCGCCATTACTAAACCAATAACTTTTCTTGGAGGTATGGAAGCAGAAAGTGCTAGAATGTGCTTTGAGATGATGATAGCCATTACGATTGTTAAACCCATGACTTGGGCATTATCATTTGTCCCAGCTTATGGTATGCGTGCCGCAGGAGATGTTAAATTTTCAATGGTTGTAGCGACTTTAACCATGTGGCTTTGTCGTGTTGCATTATGTGTTTATTTATGCAAAGTATGGGGATTTGGTCCAATTGCCGTATGGATTGGTATGTTTGCAGACTGGACAATTCGCAGCATCATCTTTACAACTAGATTCTTAAGTGGTAAATGGGCTGAAAAACAAGTCGTTTAAATGAAATTATAATGAAGGTAACAAGCACAAATTCTAATCTTTATTAATAGCATACTAGTAGGTTTAATTTAAGAAGGAAAATTTAAACATGTTTAATTTATTTAATCAATCAAGAGCAAATAGAAGACCGCCTAGTGGACCACCTCCTAATTTTGTACCTACTAAGGGGCAAGGTAAGAAAATGAATTTAAATGCTGCACCTTTAGGTGGTAATAACCCAGCTACTATGGCAGTAGATCCTGGTGCAATTTTTCCTTGTGTTAATCGATTTGTTTATATATGGCCTACTAATGGCCCTGGCTTTTGGGCTTTTGTAACATTTGTAGGTCGACGATCTATTGCCGGATGGCGATTTGGTCGACGAGGCTTTAGGTATTTTGGTATGGATTTAAGAAATATTGAAGAGTTTTTCTGTAACTAGAGTTTTGTATATACCCTATGCTTATTTTCTTAGGTTTCAAAGAAATAAGCATAGGGTGTTTTTATAGGATACGTTTTGAAGGATAAAGCGATTGGTTTTTATTAAGGAGTATGATACTATACAAAAAATAAAGTAAATAAAATAAATATATGGCTGCCGAGTCATATCAACTAGACGTCCTATTTTATTCCGTTAGGCCTTTGAAGGAATAAAGATGGGGCGATTTTTATTTATTAAGCTTGAATTTAAATACAAAATACGATAGCTTGCTTAAACACATTTCATTAGGTTGATGAAGGGATGTTGTGTAAGCATTTTTTATTGTAAGAGATAACATAAGGGGGTTATAGGATGAATAAAAATGTTTTATTAAAAAGTTTTCTAAAATATGTAAGTCTTAATGTGCTAGGAATGATTGGATTATCTTGTTATATTCTTGCAGACACATTTTTTGTTTCTAATGCATTGGGAGCAAATGGTCTTGCTGCACTCAATTTTTCTATCTCGATTTATTGTATTATAAATGGGGCAGGGTTAATGATTGGTATGGGAGGAGCAACCAAATATGCTATTTTAAAAGCTCAAAATAGATATGAAGAAGCCAATGAGATCTTTACCCATACATTTGAAACTGGATTAGGTGTAGGAATAGGATTTACACTGATTGGCATATTTTTTACTACAGCTATTGCAAAACTACTTGGTGCAGATGAAAGTACACTTTCTATGACAGTTACATATTTAACTACTATCATGTGTTTTTCGCCTTGCTTTATTTTAAATAATGTGTTTCTTGCATTGGTTCGTAATGATGGTAACCCTAAACTTTCTATGGCGGCAATGATTTTAGGAAGCCTTTCAAATATTGTACTGGATTATGTTTTTATTTTCCCTTTAGGCATGGGAATGTTTGGAGCAGCTTTTGCAACAGGCCTAGCGCCTATTATAAGCATGGGAGTTTTATCGCTTCATTTCTTAAAGAGGCACAGTAAGCTTAAACTTGTAAGAAGTAAAGTAAGTATAAAATCTATAGGAAGTATTTTAAGTCTTGGGTTATCTGCATTTATCACAGAGGTTTCATCAGGCATTGTATTAATTATATTTAATCTTGTCATTTTAAGGCTTGAGGGGAATGTAGGTGTAGCAGCATATGGCATTGTTGCTAATTTTGCTCTTGTTGTAACTGCTATATTTACAGGGATTGCACAAGGAATACAACCACTTGCAAGTCATGGTTATGGCACTAAAGATCAAAATTTATTAAAGCATGTATTAGGTTATGCTTTTATCTTATCTTCAGTAATTGCTACCCTTGTGTATAGTTTAGTTTTTGTAGGTTCTGAAAATATTATTTCAGCATTCAATAGTGAGAATAATCAAGTATTGATTCCTATTGCTATAAAAGGTTTTCAGTTATATTTTGTGGGATTTTTCTTTGCAGGCCTTAATATTGTAGCTTGTGCCTTTTTAAGTGCTATCGAACAACCTAAAAAAGCATTTCTAATTTCTATTATAAGAGGATGTATTGCCATTATTCCACTAGTTTTTATCCTTTCAAATTGGTTAGGCATGAATGGGGTATGGTTAGCTTTTGTTTTTGCTGAAGCAATTGCTACTATTTTTACAGGAGTTCATCTATTTTCTATAAAGAAGCTTAATCTAACTAGTAATTCAAAATTATGATATATTAGTTATAGTTTTAGAGATTACAAATAAAATGGAGGGATAAGAAAATGACAGAAAAAGAGAGAATGTTATCAGGAAATTTATATCTGGCATCAGATAAAGAGTTAGTTGAAGAGCATAAAAAATCACTACGTCTTACTAGGTTGTTTAATACAACAACAGAAGAAGAAATAGAGTATAGAAAACAATTAATAGGAGAACTCTTTGAAAAAACAGGCAAGCAATATTATATTGAGCCTCCTTTTAGATGCGATTATGGTTGTCATATTTCAATAGGTGAGAATTTCTTTGCGAATTATGACTGTATCATTTTAGATGTTAATAAAGTAAAGATAGGCAATAATGTAATGTTTGGGCCACGTGTAACGATTTATACGGCAGGACACCCTATTGATGCAGGGGTTCGTAATACACTACTAGAATATGGAAAGCCAGTTACTATCGGTGATGATGTATGGGTAGGAGGCAGTACAGTTATTAACCCAGGGGTAACGATTGGGAGTAATGTGGTAATCGGTTCTGGATCTGTTGTGACAAAAGATATTCCATCCGGTGTCATTGCAGCGGGTAATCCTTGCAAAGTGATTAGAGAAATTACGGAAAAGGATAGGGAATTTTGGCTACAACAAAAAGAGCTTTATAGAAATTAACTTTATAATCATATCAAATGTAAAAGACTTGGGAGGAAAGTAGGATGTGGATATTATTTGCATTTGGTTCAGCACTTTTTGCAGGAATTACAGCAATTTTGGCAAAGTGTGGTATTAAGAATACAGATTCTAATGTGGCAACAGCACTTAGGACTATAATTGTGCTTATATTTTCATGGATGATGGTGTTTATTTCAGGCACACAAAGTATCATTTTAGATATGAGTGTGAAAACCTTAGTTTTTCTTATTTTATCAGGTATATCAACGGGTGCATCATGGCTATGTTATTTTAAAGCCTTACAGATAGGAGATATTAATAAGGTAACACCTATCGATAAATCTAGTACGATTCTTACTATGGTTCTAGCGTTTATTATTTTAGGAGAAGGTATTACACTTATCAAATTCATAGCAATGATTTTGATTGGAATGGGTACATATCTCATGATCCAGAAAAAAGAAGAAGTAAGAAGAGAGACAAAAAATAGAATGTGGTTATGGTATGCCTTAGGCTCGGCAATCTTTGCAAGTTTAACGTCTATCTTAGGGAAGGTAGGGATAGAAGGTGTAGATTCTACATTGGGAACAGCTATTCGTACGATTGTTGTCTTAATCATGGCATGGATTGTGGTATTTGTAACAGGTAAACAAAACACAATTAAAGATATAGATAAAAGAAGTTGGTTATTTCTTGTGTTATCAGGAGTTGCTACGGGTGGTTCATGGCTATGTTATTATAGAGCATTGCAGACAGGGCCAGCGAGTATTGTAGTACCTATTGATAAACTCAGTATACTTGTAACAGTAGCATTTTCGTATATTGTATTTAATGAAAAACTTAATAAGAAGTCAACAATAGGCCTTATCATGATTGTAGTAGGGACGCTATCACTATTATTTTAGATTAAAGCAAGATATAATAAAGTAAGTTATAAAAAGTTTGGGAGGTAAAGAAAATGAATGAAGTCATGAAAAATATTTTAACTCGTAGAAGTGTTAGAGCGTTTAGTGAGCAAGATATTTCAAGAGAAGTATTAGATCAAATCTTACAAGCGGCTATTTATGCACCAAGTGGCATGAATAAGCAAACTTGGCAATTCACAGCTATTGTTAATCGAGATAAAATACAGATACTTGCAAAATTAATCGAAAAAATTTTAAAGAGAAAAGGTTATAACTTTTATAATCCAGCAGTTATTGTACTTGCATCTAATGAACGAGAAAGTAATTGGGGAAGAGAAGATAATGCCTGTGCTTTAGAAAATATGTTTTTAGCAGCAAATTCTTTTGGAATTGGTTCTGTATGGATTAACCAATTAAAAGATATTTGCGATGAGCCGGAGATAAGAAGTTATCTTCAAGAGGTAGGCATACCTGAAAGTCATGTGGTTTATGGTGTGGCTGCACTTGGTTATTCAGCGACAGAAATAAAACAAGATGTGAGTAAAAAAGGGATTATTAAGATTGTAGAATAAATAAAAAGGTAATTATGGCAAAATGCTTCCTAAGGAAGAAGACATAATTACCTTTTTTGTTAGAGTCAAAATTCTATAAATAGTAGAAAAAAAACTACAAATGGTGTAGTATGCAATTATATATCATACATATAACGTATAATAAATTAATTTAATTTATTATATTATACTTAAAATGGAGTGAATTGGAGGTAAGTAGTATGAGTAGAGAGATTATAATTGGGATTATGATTCCATTGATAGGAACCGTATTAGGTGCGGGAATGGTATTCTTATTAAAAAATGAAATGAATACATCGCTTCAAAAGGCACTTTTAGGTTTTGCATCAGGTGTTATGATAGCAGCATCAGTATGGTCACTTCTTATACCAGCTATTGAGATGGCAGAAGAGCAGGGAAAGACGCCATGGTTACCAGCATCAGTTGGATTTTTATTAGGGATATTATTTTTATTAGTATTAGATAGTATCATGCCTCATTTACATATGGACAAAGAAAAGCCAGAAGGAATCAAGGCTAATTTAAAGAAATCAACAATGCTTGTACTTGCTGTGACGCTTCATAATATTCCGGAAGGTATGGCAGTAGGTGTTGTATTTGCAGGATTAACCACAGAAAATATAGCAATATCATTAGCTGGTGCATTTGCATTATCTATTGGTATTGCCATTCAAAACTTCCCTGAGGGTGCTATTATATCCTTACCACTAAAAAGTGAGGGATTGACTAGTAAAAGAGCTTTTACCTATGGTGCATTGTCAGGAGTAGTGGAACCTATAGCGGCAGTTATAACAATATTACTAACACGTATAGTTGTACCTATTCTACCTTATTTATTGGCTTTTGCAGCAGGTGCAATGATTTATGTTGTTGTTGAAGAGTTAATTCCAGAATCACAGGCAGGAGAACATTCTAATGTTGGAACGATAGGAGTAGCCATTGGATTTGTGATTATGATGATTCTTGATATTGCATTAGGATAAATAGAATGAAAAATAGCATTTTAGGAGGTAGAAATGATATCAGAAGCAATGTATGAGTTAGGAAGTAAACGTTCTACAATTCGTGAGTTATTTGAATATGGTAAAAAGCGTGCTGCGATAGTAGGAAAAGAGAATGTATTTGATTTTAGTATTGGTAATCCTACTGTTCCAGCTCCAGCATGTGTTAAAGAATCCATTTTAGAAATTCTAGAAACAGAAGAATCTTCAGCTATTCATGGTTATACTTCAGCCCAAGGAGATTTAGAAGTAAGAAAAGGTCTAGCAGAGTATTTAAATAAAACTTATGGTCTTAATGTCAGTGCAGATAATTTTTATATGACTTGTGGTGCTGCAGCTTCTTTATGTATCAGTATTAAAGCTTTAGTAGAATCGTCAGAAGATGAATTTATTGCGATTGCACCTTTCTTTCCCGAGTATAGAGTATTTACAGAAGGAAATGGTGGTAAGCTAGTTGTCGTAGCACCAGACTTAGCATCTTTTCAAGTAAACTTTGAGGGGTTAGAAGCAGCTATTAATGCGCATACAAAAGCAGTAATTATTAATTCACCGAATAATCCATCTGGTGTTATTTATACAGAAGAAACGATTATTAAGATAAGCGACTTGTTAAAGCGTAAATCAGAAGAATATGGTCATCCAATTATTTTAATTTCTGATGAACCTTATAGGGAAATTGCTTATGATCATACTAAAGTACCTTATATTACAAAATACTATGATAACACCATTGTATGTTATTCTTATAGTAAATCATTATCTTTACCAGGTGATAGGATTGGTTATATCCTTGTGCCTGATGAGGTGGCAGAAAGTAAAAAACTTTATGCAGCAATTTGTGGTGCAGCGAGAGTATTAGGCTTTGTATGTGCACCAAGCTTGTTCCAAAAAGTCATTTTAAAGTGCATGGGGCAAACTTCTGATATGGATGTTTATAAAGCAAACCGTGATTTACTGTATAATAAGTTAACAGAGCTTGGCTTTGAATGTGTACACCCAGATGGTGCATTTTATTTATTTGTAAAAGCAATGGAAGAAGATGCTGTAGCCTTTTGTGAGAAAGCCAAGGCATACGATTTACTATTAGTAGCAGGTGATGATTTTGGTTGCCCAGGTTATGTCCGTATTTCATATTGTGTAGATCAATCTATGCTTGAGCGTTCTTTTACAGCATTTAAAAAGTTAGCAGATGAATATCAAAATATCTAAAATAAAACAAAATAAAAGTCCCTTCTCTTAATCATTTAAGAGAAGGGACTTTTATTTTTAGTTATTAGGATATTAAGAAGGACTAACTATAAAATAATACTTTTTTGATATATTAATAGATAAGTATAAATATTTTATAATAATATATATTAATTACTATGTGAAAAAATATAAAGAGAGTATAATAGGATTTAACTAGATAAAATACATGAAGGAGGAAGTTATGGTACAACTATTTAGAAATAAAGATTTAGAACAGATTACCACCTATTTAGAGGCTATTATAGCAGGGGAAAAAGCAATAGTACCTGTGATAAAAGATAATAGACTTAAAGAAGTGCTACAGATACTAGATGAAGTATTTATAAAAAAGGATGCTTGTATAGAGATTGCTTTGCAAATTTTAAAACGAAGTGTAAGTCTGAGTGAAGTTGATGTAAATATGACTTTTTCAGCAAAGCAACTGAGTGAAATTGTTAAGGGAATGATTAAAAGCAGTAACAATAATAGGGTAGCTATAGAAAAAATCAATTCTAATTTCTATGAAATGACTAAAGCAGTAGAACATAATACAAGTAATATTACATATATTAGCGATCAGTCTCATGTACTTATAGAAAGTGTTCAACAAAATTTAATTGATATTCAAGAAATTTCTAAGCTAAAAAACATGATTGCTGAAAATGCACAAATGATGTGGGATAAAATTAATCTGCTTCAAGAGATGTCCAGTAAGGTAGATGAAATGGTTGAGGGCGTAAGAGATATAGCAGAACAAACGAATTTATTAGCACTCAATGCAAGTATAGAGGCAGCTAGAGCAGGTGAACAAGGAAGAGGTTTTGCAGTAGTAGCCGAAGAAATTAGAAATCTAGCAAAGGGAACAAAACAAAAACTTAGTTATATGCAAGACTTTACAGTAGCCATTAGAGAGGCAACCTCAGAAAGTATTAAGAGTACAGAAGCAACCAAACAATCTATTGAAGCGATGAGTGAAAAGATAGAATCTGTAAATAAGACTTTTGAAAAAGGGACTGACCATGTTGAAAAAAACATGAAAAAGGTAGTAGAACTTGGTCAGATGATGAAAGAGATTCATGCGTCTATTCAAGAGGTGAGAGATGCTATAGAGGTTATTAGAGGTGATTCAGAATATATAAGTACAGTGGCAGAGCAAGTAGGTCTTGAAGCAGGGAGAAATAGTAGCATTAAAGAAAGATGGCAAGCAATTGATTCTATACATAAAGTACTTCATAAAAATGCTCATGATGTCATTGAAGCCTTAGAGGAAAATAATGTGAGTCAAGCAGAAGCCTTGATGTTTGAAACAAAAAAAGTATCGGAAGAGATGTTTAAGAGTATAGAAGAAATAAAAAGTTTTAAGTTTTTTTAATTTATAGTTTATAATGATGCCATAAGAGGATAGAACGAATTTACCTTATATCACAAATGGAGTTGATCAAATGGAAAGTAAAAGTCAAATGTCAGATACTTTTTTACTAGGAAGTATTCTAGCTATGGCAGGAGGGTTTCTAGATGCATATACTTATCTAGCAAGAGGGCATGTATTTGCCAATGCACAAACTGGAAATATTGTCTTATTAGGGATGAATCTTGCAGAGGGGAACTTTATTGAGGCGAGCTATTATCTCATACCTATTATGGCATTTGTATTAGGAATTATTATAACAGAAGCTGTCAAAAAGAAATATAAAGAAAGAACCAATGTACATTGGCGACAAATTGTAGTTGCTGTAGAAATAATGGTATTAATGAGTGTGGCACTTATTCCAGCAGGAAAGTGGAATATGATTGCTAATGTACTGGTTTCTTTAGTGTGTTCAATGCAAGTACAAAGCTTTAGAAAAATTAATGGAAATGTTGCTACTACGACTATGTGTACAGGAAATTTAAGAAGTGGAACAGAACATATGATTAGATATAGCCAGACCAAGGAAAGAACTTTACTAAATAGAGGCATGCAATATTATGGTATTATTATATTCTTTATCCTAGGAGCTGCATTAGGTGTATGGTTTACGAATGGATTAGCTACCTATGCTGTCTTGGTATGCTGCATCCTACTTAGCATTGCACTGGGTATCATGTTTATTAAAAAGAAGTAGTCAAAAAGGTGTTTATAGGATGAGCCCTCAGGGCTATCCTACAAACACCTTTTTATTGTTATTTTTTGGTTTAAGCTTTTTCTAAGATTTTCTTAAAGTTGAGGACAAATAGTGTACCAGTAGTAAGAGCTGCAAGAATATCGGCAGCAGGCTCAGCGTAGTAGATACCCATAACGCCAAAGAATCTTGGAAGTATGAGAGCAAGTGGAATTAAAAGAATCACTTTTCGAAGTAAAGCAAGGAAGAGTGAAATCTTTGCCTGACCCATACCCATAAAAGCAGATTGGCAAGCCATTTGAATACCAAATATCCAAATACCACCCATGAAAATAGGCATTACCTTTTTAATCAGCTCAATAAGTTCTGGCTGGGTAGTAAACATTTTAGCAAAGACTGCAGGGAATGCAAATGAAGCTAATGTACAAAGACAAGTTACAGTAAAAGCAAGGCATAGAGTATATTTAAAGGTTTGTTTAACTCTGGCATGATTTTTGGCACCATAGTTATAGCTAATAATAGGTTGTGTACCAGTCGTAATGCCTTGAACGGGCATAACAAAGAGTTGCATCACACTTTGTAAAATAGTCATAGAACCTACGTATAAGTCACCACCATATCGTTGAAGACCACTATTAAATACAATGTTAATAAGACTTTCAGTTGCTTGCATTACAAAAGGAGAGACGCCAAGTGCAGCAATGCTACCGATAATCTTCCAGTCAGGTTTTAAATTACAAACCTTGATACGAATACTTGATTTCTTGGAAAATAAATATAGAACGACCCATAACGCACTACATGTTTGAGAAATAACAGTAGCTATAGCAGCACCTTTTACCCCCATTCCAAAAGTAAATATAAAGATAGGGTCTAGAACAATATTTATAACAGCACCAATAAGGACTGAAAACATGGCAATTTTAGCTTGACCTTGACAGGTAATAAATGTATTAAGACCAACAGCAGCCTGCACGAAGATCGTACCACATAAATAGATGGTTAAATAGTCCAAAGCATAAACAATGGTATCATCACTTGCTCCGAAAGCAAAAAGAAGAGGTTCTTTAAAAATCATGAAAACAGTGGTTAAGATAATGGAGAATGTAATTAAAATAGTGACACCATTACCTAATATCTTTTCAGCTTGTGCTCTATTTCCTTTTCCGAGTTGAATAGAAGCAAGCGGTGCACCTCCAGAACCAACAAAGGCACTAAAGGCAGTAATTAACATTAAAATAGGGAAACAGACGCCAAGACCTGTTAAAGCAGTTGTACCTATTTCTGGAATACGTCCAATATAAATTCTATCTACAATGTTATATAAAACATTAACAAGTTGTGCAATAACAGCTGGAATTGCCATACTAACAACTAAGGTTCCTAAAGGAGCAGTACCTAATTTTTCATCATTATTTGTACTCATATTTACTATCCTTTCAGTTTGATTAAATTAAAATAATAGGTAATAGAAAGTTACTTCTGAAGTGAGGAATAGGTTTCTAAATTACTTTTCATACGATTTAAGAAATCATACATTTGCTTTTCTTCTTCCAAAGTAAAGCCGTTAAAATTAATACTATGCATGGCTGTGAGAATTTCTAGAGTATTTTCCTGAAGGCTTCTGGCATGCTCTGTGAGCTGAATACGGATTTCACGGCGATTCTTATCATTGCGACAACGTAAGATTTGACCTTGAGCTTCTAAGCGCTCCAGCATGGTAGTAAGTGAGGTATTAGCAAGCTGAGTTCTTTTGCTAAGCTCACTAATTGTAATATTATCTTCGTTCCAGAGTTGGTACATAATATTAATTTGAGCGCTATTAATAGAAGCTTCGCCTAATGTTTCTTTTAGAAGTTTCTCAATAATTCTACTTTGTAACTGTTTGATTTGAACCATGACAAGGCCTACAGGCATCTTTTGCATTGAGAGCACCTCCTTTTTAAAATGTTTAATCTTTTAAGTATCATTATAGTAATATGCCATATAGAATATTACTATATAGTAATATTAATGTCAAATAAAACAGACTATTCAGGTATTGTTGTAAATGTTTATTATTTTATCTATTTATGCTTGAAATAAGTTTTAAAATAGTGTATTTTAAATTTAGGATCTGTATGACTGGCGGATAAGTGGGAGTACCCACAGGGAGTACAGAAGAATTAGAAGCCGACCGCCTGGGCACCCAAAGTTTTAGGGAACCCAGGTGATCGGCTTTTTCGTTTGCAAAAATTAAAATATTGCTTGAGAAAAAAGTTAATCTAAGGCGTAAGAGCTAAGCGTATTAGAAAGCAAAGCCCCCTAATAAAAGAAATATGGAGAGAGAGCTAAAAAGGAGAATGAAGATGATCACATTAGAAAACGAATTAAAAGCAAATCCATATCCGGGAAGAGGGATTGTCATTGGAAGATCAAAAGATGGTAAGCATGCTGTAACAGCCTATTTCATTATGGGAAGAAGTGAAAATAGTAGAAACCGTATATTTGTGCAAGAAGGAGAAGGCATTCGTACACAAGCTTTTGACCCTTCAAAGTTAACTGATCCAAGTTTAATCATTTATGCACCTGTTAGAGTACTTGGAAATCAAACAATTGTAACAAACGGTGATCAAACAGATACAATCTATGAATTAATGAGTAAGGGGCAAACCTTCGAAAGGGCGCTTGCAACAAGAACATTTGAACCAGATGCACCAAACTATACGCCAAGAATTTCAGGACTGATACATATTGAAGATGGTAAATATGATTATGCCATGTCTATTTTAAAAAGTGATAACAAAGATCCCAAGTGCTGTAATCGTTATACGTTTACATATGATCATGCTAAAGCAGGTGAAGGTCGCTTTATTCATACTTATAAATGTAATGAAAATCCATTACCAAGTTTTGAAGGTGAACCTAAACGAGTGGCTATTCCAGATGATATCGATGGATTTACCAATCTATTATGGAGTAGTTTAAATGAAGAGAATAAGGTAGCTTTATTTGTAAGATATATTGAAATTGAAACGGGAAAATATGAAACACGTATTGTAAACAAAAACAAATAGGTAGATATCAACCTAAATAAAATGAATGTGCGGTTAAGTGTAAAAGAAGTGACGATGAATAAATGGAGGGATTATAAGTGAAAGAGTTAGAATTAAAATATGGATGTAACCCTAATCAAAAACCATCAAGAATTTTTAGCGCAGAAGGTGACCTGCCTATTAAGGTACTTAATGGAAAGCCAGGTTATATTAATTTTCTAGATGCTTTTAATGGCTGGCAATTAGTTAGAGAATTAAAACAGTCAACAAATCTTCCAGCAGCCACATCATTTAAGCATGTTTCACCAGCAGGAGCAGCAGTAGGGCGTATCTTAAGTGAAGTAGAACGTAAAATTTATTGGGTAGAGGATTTAGGAGAACTTTCTCCTCTTGCAAGTGCTTATGCAAGGGCTAGAGGGGCTGATAGAATGTCATCTTTCGGTGATTTCATTGCTTTATCAGATGTATGTGATGTATGTACAGCTAAGGTTATTTCAAGAGAAGTTTCAGATGGGATTATTGCACCTGGTTATGAACCAGAAGCATTAGAAATTTTAAAAGCTAAAAAAAGAGGGAATTATAATATTATCCAAATTGATCCTAATTATGTACCTAACCCTATCGAGCATAAGGAAGTGTTTGGTATTACTTTTGAGCAAGGTCGTAATGAGTTATTGATTGATGAGGCTTTTATTAATCATGTGGTAACAGAAAATAAAGAGATTCCAGAAGAAGCTAAGATTGACCTTATAATTTCATTAATCACTTTAAAATACACACAATCAAACTCTGTATGTTTTGCTAAAGGCGGGCAAGCAATCGGAATTGGTGCAGGACAACAATCAAGAATTCACTGTACAAGACTTGCAGGAAGTAAAGCAGATAATTGGTTTCTTCGTCAATCGCCACAAGTACTTGGACTTGAGTTCGTAGATGATATTCGCCGCCCTGACCGTGACAATGCGATTGACCTCTATATTGGAGAGGATTATATGGATATTCTTAAAGATGGTGAGTGGGAAAAAGTCTTTAAAGTAAAACCAGCTGTCTTTACTAAAGAAGAAAAGAGAGCTTGGCTTGACAAGATGCAAAATGTGGCACTTGGTTCAGATGCTTTCTTCCCATTTACTGATAATATCGAAAGAGCATGCAAAAGTGGTGTAAAGTACATCGCGCAGCCAGGCGGCTCAGTTCGTGATCAAGATGTAATTGATAGTTGTAACAAGCATGATGTAGTCATGTGTTTTACAGGTATTCGTTTATTCCATCACTAAAAATAAAGCAAATAAAAGAAAAGAAATAGCCCAAAAGGTTAAGTGCTTTTGGGCTATTTTGGTGTGTAAAAGAACTTTTTATTTTATTAAAATAGGGATATACTTAAAAAGAAGAGATGTGTAGAAATAGACAGTGATGATAAAGGCTAAAAAGGAGAAAATAAGGTGAAAAGCAGTAAGGCATTACAACAGTTACTGAATCAATTAGATGGAAAAAGCTATGGGGCTTATAAAGAAATCAAAGGAATATATGATTTTGGATATTATAGGTTGGCACTTGACCATATTCAAGGAGATCCCTATGCAGCACCTTCAAGAGCACGTATTCTTATGAAGACAAGTGAAGCGGGATTCAAGAAAGAATTAGTAGATACAAAAGAAAAGCAAATAGCTACAGCAGATTTTATCATTCGAAACTTTGAAGAAAAAGTCAAACAATTATACACAAGTGTGAAAGGTTCGGGGAAAAGTGGGCTGATTTATATTAGTCATTGTGGACAAGAAATGCTTGAAAGAAGTGCAGTTATTATAGATGAAAATCAATTAGAAGTAAGAATAGAAATTGGATTACCGGCAGCAGGACGTAGGATACTAGGTAAGGCTGCAAGTTATTTACTTATAGAAGTATTACCTAAAGTTGTGAGGGAGGCTTTAATTTATAAAAATATAGATGGAAAGGCTTTAGAGGCACAAGTAGCTTTAATGGTAGACCAGCAAGTACTTAGAAAGTTACTCGTAGAACATAATCTTGTGGCGTTTGTGGAAAATGGTGCGATTTTACCAAGAGAAAGTGGCATATCTGATAAACCACTTGTACATCAAAGCGTTCCATTTCATAGTCCAAAGCATTTTGAAGTAGAACTAGAGTTACCAAACAAAGGGAAGGTTAAAGGTATGGGGATCCCAAAAGGCATTACCTTAATTGTAGGTGGTGGCTACCATGGAAAATCCACTTTATTAAATGCTCTAGAAAAAGGAGTATATAATCATATCTTAGGTGATGGGAGAGAATTCGTCATTACTAATGAAAATGCGGTAAAAATCCGTGCGGAGGATGGACGCTTTGTTAAGAAGGTGAATATTAGTAGCTTTATTAATCATTTACCTAATGGTAAAGATACCGTGAATTTTTCTACTGATAATGCGAGCGGCAGTACGTCACAAGCGACGAATGTGATAGAAGCCCTTGAAGTAGGAAGTAAACTTCTTTTAATTGATGAAGATACCTCAGCTACAAACTTTATGATAAGAGACTATAGAATGCAAAAGCTTGTAGCTAAAGAAAAGGAGCCTATTACACCGTTTGTACAAAAAGTAAAGCAACTTTATAAAGAAAAAGATGTTTCTACGATTTTAGTAGTAGGTGGCTCAGGGGATTACTTTGATGTGGCCGACCATGTTATTATGATGGATGAATATAGACCTGTTGATGTAACCCAAAAAGCTAAAGACATTGCTCAAAGTGAAAGAAAGTTAGAAATTGAAGAGGAAACAAGCTTTGGTGAAATCACACCTCGCATTCCTCTTGCTAAAGGATGGGATAGACAGGCTAAGGTTAAAACAAGAAATATAAATCTTATTTCTTATGGTAAGATAGATATAGAACTAAGTGGATTAGAACAACTTGTTTCAGAAGAGCAAACTCAGTGTATAGGAATGATGCTTCAATTTGCAAGTGAGCATTTATTTAAAGAAGGTAAAACCATAGAACAGATAACTAACGAATTATACGGTATCATAAAAGAAAAGGGGCTAGAAGCGATCTCGCCTTATAAAGGGCATCCTGGTAATATTGCCTTGCCTAGAAAGTATGAATTTTGCGGTGCGTTAAGTAGATATCGAGGACTTATTATTAAGTAAGTCTATTAATGCACATTAGACAATCCAAATAAATAAACTAATAAATTAGAATAAGTGACTTTACGAAGAATCTAGATTATACTATGATTAATAGCAGAAAAATAGAGAAGAGTAATGTTATAATGGAGGTAGAATTATGAGAAAAATTGTTATACCCAAAACAATAGGGGGATCAGATCAACATATTAGTATAGAAAAAATAGAAAACTACTTTGAAAATGCAAAAAAAGCACCTTCTATTAAGGAACAGCTTATTGTAAAAGCTTATGAAATTACTAAAAAAACAAAGCTACTTTATGAATCAGATGAAGTTGCTGTATTATATAGTAAAGATGAAACAGGTACTTATTTAAGTTGTTTTAATAAAACAGCTAGTGCAATGAGTTTAGAAATACCACTTTCAGCTATGCATTTAGAGGGGGCTCATATAGCATATTGTGTATTAACAGCTGAAGAAATTAGTATTTTAGATGATAATCTCGTTCTTCAAGTTCCAGATGGCAGTGTCTTACTTGTAAAATTAATTAAGCAAAAAGAAAACTAAAAATAATAAAGAACTCGTTTAAATAAAAAGAGAGTAAATCAATAATCAAAAAGGAGAAGACTTATGTTTCGTGTTATGTTTGTATGTCATGGAAATATTTGTCGATCGCCTATGGCAGAGTTTGTTTTTAGGGATATGGTAAAAACAAGGGGGCTAAGTCATTTATTTCAAATTGCTTCATCAGCAACAAGTACAGAAGAAATAGGTAATCCTGTCCATCATGGAACAAGGAAAAAATTAAAAGAGTACAACATTTCGGTAGAAGGAAAAACGGCTGTTCAATTAAAGAAAGATGATTATCAAAAATATGATTATTTAATCGGCATGGAGCACGTCAATGTTATTAATATGCAGCGTATTTTAGGTGAAAAGGATAC